>CBFGLP010000434.1:0-17156 GCA_965649595.1 uncultured Myxococcales bacterium
CCCAACGTCGTGCAGGTGCACGAGGTCGGGCAGTGGTCCGACCACGACTTCGTGGCGATGGAGTACGTCGAGGGCCAGAACCTGCGTCGCTGGCTGCAGGGCGGTCGTCCGCTAGCGGACATCCTCGACGTGTTCATCGCCGCGGGCGAAGGCTTGGCCGCGGCGCACAAGGCCGGGCTCGTCCACCGCGACTTCAAGCCCGACAACGTGCTGGTCGGCAGCGATGGCCGGCCGCGGATCCTCGACTTCGGCCTAGCGAGGGGCCCGGACGAGACCGCCCAGACCGCGCCGCCCGCGTTCGCCGACGACGCCGAAGCGAACACGACGAGCCTCTCGGTTCATGGCGTGCTGCTGGGCACGCCGGCCTACATGGCGCCTGAGCAGCACCTCGGCGAGCGGGCTGACGCGCGCAGTGATCAGTTCGGTTACTGCGTCACGCTCTATCAAGCGGTGTACGGTGAGCTGCCCTTCCCGAGCGAGGATCTGCGCAGCTTGTCGCTCGCGATCGTCGGCGGGCGCGTCCGCAAGCCGCGGACCGATCCTCGGGTGCCCGAGTCGTTGCGCGGCCTGATCTTGCGTGGCCTAGCGATCGATCCCGACGCTCGCTTCGCAACGATGGACGCGTTGCTGGCTGAGCTTCGCGTGATCCGAGCCGAGCTGAACGTCGCGAGCGCGAGCCGGGCGAGCTCGTCGAGCTCGTCGAGCTCGGCAGAATCGGTGAACTCACCGATCTATGACACGCGGGCGATCGAGCGCGCCTTCGGGGCGCAAGAGGGCGCCCACTCGAGCAGCGGTCGCCCACCGCTGACCGAGGCCGAGCTGCTCGAGATCGCGGACGAGGTCGGCCTCCCCTTCGAGACGGCTCCCCAAGGACCGAGCGGGCTCGAGCATTCACGCGTACCGGCTCGCCGCGAGACCAGGACCCTCGAGGCTCGCCGACCGCCCGAGCGCTCGCACTTCGGTCTGCCCGCGCAGGTCCGCAGCGAGCGGCAGCTCCCTGCCCTGCCCGGTCCCGCGACCACGCGTCGAGTCGTTCGCGAGCTCGAGCAGAACCTCGGCGGCACTGGCCTGGTCGAGCAGTTCGAGACCGGCTTGGTCTGGGCCAACGCGGAGGCCGAGGCCAACATCGACCGCCGCCCGAGCGGAGCTCTGCTCACGCTCCAGCGCAGCTTCGCCAAGCTGGCCCGCAAGCGTCGGCGCCGCGGGATGCTGCTCGGGGCGTTCGGCGGGGTGATCACGGGCGGGATCCTGACCGACCTCCTGCCGATGTTCCTCTCGACCTTCGAGCCCTTCTTGGTGTTCGGCGGGATCGCGGCGGGGATGCTCGTGGGTCACCGGGTCGCCAAGCAGATCCACGATCGACACATGAGCGAGGAGCGACACCAGCTCGACTGGCTGGCCGAGCGGATCGAGATCCTGATCGAGGCCGATCACGAGCCAGCCGTGCTGCCACCGAGCGCCCAGGCGCGGGCGTCCGATCCGGGAGCCGCCCAGCGATGAGCGAGACGCGTCCATCGACTCGACGCCGTCTGGTTGGGCTCGCTTGCCTCGATCGATCGACGCTCGGTATCGCCTGTGCGCTCGCGGCGTTCCTGATCTTGGTCAGCTTCGGCGGCAGCCCGTTGGTGCTCGCGCTCGGGCTCGTCACGCTGCTGGTCGTCGACTGACGAGCAGACCTCGACCGGGCTCAGTCCTCGCCGAGCAGCACGCTCTCGCGCAGCTGCCTCGCCCAGGTCTCCAAGCCCGTCTGGGTCGAACCACCGACGAGCTGACCGCCGAGCGCCGCTCGAAGCTCACCCTCGAGCAGCTGCTTGGCCCGACGCAGCCGGGTCTTGGCGGTGCCGAGCGGGAGCTCGAGCACCGCTGCGATCTCGTCGGCGGTCAGTGACTCCCAGTAGTGCAGCTCGAGCGCGATCTGATACTCGAGCGGGATCCGTCGCAGGGCCAGCAGCAGGAGCTGCTGATCTTGATCCTTGGCGATCGCAGCGCTCGGCGAGGCGTCGAGATCGAAGATCGAGACCGTCTGCAGATCGACGCGATCGCGGCCGCGCGTGCGCCAGTACTTGCTCAGCTGGTTGCGGGCGATCGCGAACAGGAAGGTTCGAAAGCTCGCGTGGCTGCGGAAGCGATCGCGAGCCTCGACGCAGCCGAGGAAGGTCAGCTGGATGAGATCCTCGTGGCTCGCGTCGGCGGACAGCTTGTTGCGAAAGAAGCGAGCGACGGCCTCGAAGTGCCGCTCGAACAGACGCTCACCCGCGAGCTTGTCGCCCGCGGCCCAGGCCTGCAGCAGCTCGGCGTCGCTCATGCACGTGCACTCTAACAGCCTGCGCGGGCCAGAAAACCTGTAGGCTCCCGCCGTGCAGCCAGGCCGCAGGGTCGTCATTCGGGAGTTCGGCGAGACACCGCTCGACGCGATCGAGCACCAGCTCGTGATCGAGGATCAGCCACCGCCGGATCCGACCACGCTCGGACCGAAGGACGCGATCGTCGAGGTCGAGAGCGCCGCGGTCGGCTGGGTCGATCTGCTGATGACCAGCGGCCAGTACCAGCACATGCCCTCACCTCCTTACTGTCCGGGCCTCGAGTACGCCGGCGTGGTCGCGTGGGTCGGGCCCGAGGTCGAGAACGTAGCGATCGGTGACGCGGTGATCGCCGACGGTCTGTTGACTGGTCCGCGCTCGCTCGGGCCTCACCAGCGCTGGGGAGGCTTCGCCTCGTACGCGGTCGCTCCGGCCGGGGCACTGCTGCCGCTGCCGAGCGGATGGAGCTTCGACCAAGGCTGCAACCTGCTCGGCAACTACGAGACCGCGTACCACTGCTTGATCACTTGCGGAGGTCTGCGAGCTGGCGAGACGGTGCTGATCAACGGGGCGACCGGCTCGACCGGCCTCGCCGCGGTCCACATCGCCAAGCTGGTCGGGGCGACCGTGATCGCGACCGGCCGCTCGCAGGCCAAGCTCGAGCAGGTCGCGGCGCAGGGGGCCGATCACGTGCTCACGACCGAGGACGGCCTGCGCGATCGAGTCAAGGCGTTGACCGGAGGTCGCGGCGTCGACGTGGTCTACGACGGGGTCGGCGGCCCGCTCTCGATCGAGAGCCTCCGCTGCACCGACTTCGGCGCTCGCTTCCTGATCGTCGGCTGGGCCGCGACGCCCTTCGTGGCCAAGGGCAAGGGTCAGCGCGGCGCACCGAACGTCAACGTGCTGCCAACCAACCTGATCCTGATGAAGGGCCTGCACGTGATCGGCTGCCCGACGGCGATCGCCACCCATCGCGATCCGAGCATCCGCGCGGCGCGGCTGCGGCAGCTGCTCGAGTGGGTCGCCGCGGGCAAGCTGGTCCCGCACGTCGCCGAGCGTTACCCCTTGAGCGAGATCAAGGCGGCGATGCTGGCGAAGTGGGAGAGCCGCACGGTCGGGGGGATCGTCGTGCACCCCAAGCGCTGATGGGGACCTGTCAGTGCGCGGTCATTAGCGCCTCGACGACCGCGACCTGCTCGGCCCACAGGGCGTCGCGGCGCTCCACGGGCATGAACGACTGCTCGACCGCGGCGCTGGCCAGCGCGACCACGTCGTCGATCGTCCACCCGAACACCTCCGCGCAGCGCAGGTACTCGTCGACCAGCGTGGTCCCGAACAGCGGCGGATCGTCGCTGCCCAGGCTCAGCTCGATCCCCGCGGCGAGCAGCTCGGGCAGTGGGTGCGCGGCGAGGCTCGGCACGACCTGCAGCGCGACGTTGCTGCTCGGGCACACCTCGAGCGCGATCCCGCGATCGCGCAGCTCGGCGAGCAGCTCGCGATCTTCGATGCTGCGCACGCCGTGGCCGATGCGGTCGGGATCCAGCAGCGCGAGCGTGGTTCGGACGCTCGCGGGTCCGTCCTGCTCGCCCGCGTGCGGAACACTTCGCAGACCCTCGGCCTTGGCCCGCGCGAACACGGGCGCGAGCGGCTCGGTCGGCCAGCGCGGCCCCTCGGGCCCACCGACGCCCAAGCCGATCAGCCCTTGGTCGCGGGCCTGCAGCGCGAGCGCCAGCGTGGCCTCGGCTTGGTGCGGCAGGCTGCGGACGATGTCGAACACCCACGCGATCTCGACCCCGAGGGTCCGCGCTCGGCTGCGGCCCTCGGCCAGCCCCGCGAGCATCGCCTGAGCATCGACGCCGCGGGCGACGTGGGTCATCGGTGTGAAGGTGATCTCGGCCCAGCGCACGTTCTGAGCGGCGAGCTGCTCGGCCACGCCCGCGACTGCATCGGAGAAGTCCTCGGCCTGCTGCAGCGTGCTCGAGATCGCCACGTACACGCGCAGGAAGTCGCCGAAGTGGCGGTAGCGATAGGCCTCGCGCAGCCCTTCGAGCCCACGCTCGGCGCCAGGGAGTTGGACGCCCCGGCGCTCGGCCAAGCGCAGCGCCAGCTCGGGCAGCAGGCTGCCCTCGAGGTGAACGTGCAGCTCGGCCTTGGGCAGCGCGCGGATCAAGGCTGCGACCCTTGGATCGAGCCGGCTCGGCACCTCGTCGTCGCTCACCCGCGGAACCTTAGCAAAACCTCGCTCGACGGCCGCATCCAGGAACACGTAGGCACGTGCGAGCGAGCGCCCCTGCGGCTTGTCGCCTGGCGAGCGAGCAGGCAACCTGCCGCGGATGGGCACCCGCGAGTCGCACGAGGGCCTCGAGCGCGAAGCTCCACCGATCCCCTTGCGCTGGGCGCTAGTGCCGGTGCTCGTGCTGATCGCCCTGTTGGTCGTATCGATCGTCGTGCTCGAGAGCTCCGGCCACCTCCCGCTCGCGCTGTCCGCCGCGGTCGCGGGTCTGGTCGCGTGGGCGCACGGCTGGAGGTGGCGCGAGATCGAGAGCGGCATCGTTCGAGCGATCACGCTGGCGATGGGCGCAGCGTTGATCCTGTTGACGATCGGCACGCTGATGGGCACCTGGCTAGCGGCCGGGATCGTGCCCGCGATGATCGCCTGGGGGCTCGAGCTGCTCGCGCCCAGCTTCTTCCTGCCCGCGACCTGTGCGGTCTGCTCGATCATCTCGCTGGTCTCGGGCTCGTCGTGGTCGACGGCGGGCACGGTCGGGCTCGCGCTGATCGGCGTCGGCCAGGCCATGCAGATCGACCCGGCGATGACCGCCGGCGCGGTCATCAGCGGGGCCTACTTCGGCGACAAGCTCTCGCCGATGTCGGACACCACCAACTTGGCCCCGGCGATGGCCGGAACCGATCTGTTCACGCACGTCCGCCACATGATCTGGTCGACCGGACCCTCATGGGTGCTGGCGATGATCGGCTTCACGATCGCCGGCTTGCAGCTCGAAGGTGGCACCGATGCCGTTGGCATCGCCGCGATCACGGACGTGCTCGACCGAGTCTACTCGCCTGGCTTGATCCACCTGCTGGTGCCGGCCGTGGTCGCGTTGATGGTGCTGCGCAAGCTACCGGCGCTGCCCACCTTGCTGGCCGGAGCGGTGCTCGGTGGGCTGTTGGCGGCCGTCCGCGGCGTACCGGTCGAGACGATCGTGGCCGCTGCGTTAGATGGCTACAAGCCCGCGACCGGCGACGCCGCGGTCGACGAGCTGCTCGCGCGTGGCGGCATGAACAGCATGGCCAGCACGGTGCTGCTGATCATCTGCGCGATGAGCTTCGGCGGCGTGATGGAGCGGACCGGACAGCTGCGCACGCTCGCGAGCAAGACCCTGGCCGCGGCCAAGAGCACCGGCTCGCTGATCGCCGCGACGATCCTGACCTCGATCGGGATCAACATCGTGGCCGCCGATCAATACCTGGCGTTGGTCGTGCCTGGCCGCATGTACGCGCACGAGTACGTCGCTCGCGGGCTCCACCCCAAGAACCTGTCCCGTGCGCTCGAGGACGGCGGCACGATCACCTCTCCGCTGGTGCCCTGGAACACCTGCGGGGCGTTCATGAGCAGCACGCTCGGGGTCGCGACCTTGGCGTACCTGCCGTGGTGCTTCTTGAACTTGATCAACCCGATCGTCGGGATCGTGCTGGGCTACACGGGCTGGACGATCGATCGGCTCGAGCGCGAGCACGAGGGCTGACGAGCGACCTCGCCACCCTGGCCAGATTGGCGGCCATCGATAGCTAGCAAAAACCTGCAAGCCGTCCCGGCGCGGGCCGACAAGCGGGCGTGAGTCCCTCGACAACACGCTCAACCCGGGAGGCGAGCCCATGGGTCCCGTCCACGAAGGGTTAGTCACCCTGCTCGATCGCCTGTACCCCTGGCTGCTCGAGCTGCTCGTCCTGCACGGGCTGGTACCTGCTGGCTATGTCGCCGAGCGCATGCGCACGGAGGGCAGCGTCAAGCGCCGCAGTGGCGCTCGGGTCGAGGTCCGAGCCGACGTCGTCTTGCTGCTCTGGCCACCGGGGGTCGAGCCGACGCTGGCCAATCGACGGCGGCTCGAGCAACTGCGCTGCATCGGCGCGCTCGGCGAGCTTCAGCTCACTCTCGACGAAGACCGCATCGACAACTGGGCCCACAGCTTTTTCCAGGCGTTCAACAAGCACCTCGGCCCGCACCTCTTCCTGATGCCGGTCGTCCTCGACGAGGAGCTCGGCGAGATCCTGAGGGAAGAGCTGGCCTTGCGCGTCGAGAGCATGCGGGTCTTCGTGGTCACACCCAGCAGGGTGCCGCGCTTCGACGACCTCGACCCCGTGAGCGAGCCGGAGCGGGTGTTGCTGAACAGCATGTTCCACGTACGTGGCGAGGCCGATCTGCCGCTCGTGGGGCAGGCGTTGATCGCGTTGCAGCATGCCCAACCCGAGCTACGCGTGGTATATCGCGAGATGTTACTGAGCCACATCGAGGAGTCGCTGATCATGAGGGCAGTCGAGCAGATCGAGCAACGCAATGAGGGCGACGACGAGCGGTGGCCGGGCTATCAACCGAACGCGACCGAGCTGAAGAGCTATCTCTACGTCCGCGGGCGGCGTCAGGGCCTGGAAGAAGGTCGTCAAGAAGGTCGTCAAGAAGGCGAGCTACTTGGCCGCGCACGAGCGGTGCTCGAGCTCCTCCGGGCACGAGGCCTCACCCCGAGCCCACGAGTGGAGGCCGCGTTGCTGAGCTGCCAGGATCCCTCGCAGCTGCAGCGCTGGCTCGCCCAGGCGCTGATGATCGATCACCCCGAGCAGCTGCTCGAGTAGCGCTCGCTGGACCGATACGAGCTCTCGCACGATGGTAGAAGCGACCATGCTCCGCGCCTCGATCGCCCTCGTGCTCGCATCGGTCGCTCTCGCGTGCGCGCGCGGAGGCTCCGAAGCGGCGGATGGCTCGAGCAAAGCAGGCTCGAGGCCGGATCCCCAGCAAGGCTCGCGCGAGGGCGATGGCAAGCACGACTCGGTGCTCGAGCCAGCGACGTGGGCCGAGCCTGGACGAACCCACTTGCTGCTGCTCGGACACACGCCGGAGCTCGCAGACGCGAGGCTGCTTCCGATCGCGCTGCGCGAGCTCGCCACCAACGCGCCCCCGAGCCCGAGCGCGATCCGGACCTTGCCTGCGCTCGAGCACGAGAGCTGGCCAGGCCACACGGCGATGGTCGTCGCTCACGGCGGAGGCGAGCGCTGGGCGGCAGCCCAAGGCAGGCCGGGCACATGGACCGTGCAGACCTTCGGCGTCGATCCTGCCGTGCCCGCGAGCCTCGAGCTCCCGATCGGCGAGGTCATACCCGCCGCCATGCATCAAGTCGGCGATCACCTGTTTATCGGCCAGGGCGACACCGTCGCGTTCATCGATCTCGCCGCCACCTCACCGGCCCGGACCGAGCTGCGCAAGCGTCCGGAGATGCGCTTCAAGGCCTACGACCTGTTCGTGCGCAGCGGCGCGTGGTTGATCGCGATCGACGATCAGGTGTTCCCGATCTACGCCGACGGCTTCTCGCTCGATCGCGCCGCGCCCCGCCACGTGCAGGACTGGGAGCTGCCAGGCGCCATCAACGGGCACTACTACGACGGCGTGCTGATCCCGAGCGGCCCCGCCGACGGTGTCCTCTACGTGCTGCTCGCATACGGCATTCGGACCGGCAACGGCCACAACCTCGCGGCGCTGCCGATCCGCGCTGGCAAGCTCGATGTCGACGAGGGCCTGATCCTCAACAACGCCGATGGCAAGAGTCCTCCGGTGCTCGAGGAGCACGTCGATCGCGGCACCCACAAACCAACCCACCTGATCGCGGGCAGCGAGTACAGCGAGTGGACCCGGCTCGAGTACCTGCCCGACGGCGTCGCCGGTGAGGCCCGGCTCTTGCTCGCCGCCGGCCCTCGCGGGCTACTCGAGCTGAGCCCGAACTTCGGGCCGGACAGCAAGGCGGACATGCTCGAGCTCGGCGGCGAGGCCTGGGACCTGCGGGTCGTCGACGGCAAGATCTGGGCGCTGGTCAGCCCGAGCGATCCCACGACGACCAGCGAGCTGATCGAGGTCGTGCTCGAGGCCCGCGGCGGCGGCCGTGTCGAACGACGAATCGCCCTGCCAGGACGCTTCCATCGGATCGTCCGCTGAGTGATCGTCCCCATCGCGCATGAGCAGCGCCGACTATGACTATGCGTTCGCTGGTGCCGGGCTCGCGGCGCTCTCGTTGCTGCACGCGTTGATCGAGAGCGAGCTCCCGCCTGGACGGGTCGTGCTCATCGATCCCCGCTTGGCCGTACATGCGAACGTCGAAGAACGAACGATCGGGTTTTGGACCGCGACCCCGATCGGCCTGACCAAGCTGGCGCAGTGGAGCTGGCCGACGCTGGACGTCGCCAGCCAGGCGGGCCAGCGCAGGCTCGAGCTGGGTCCGATCCACTATGGCGCGCTGCGAGCCACACGCCTGCGCGAGGCCGTGCTCGCGCAGGCGTGCGCGAGCGCGTGGACGGTCGAGCGCGTGGCCGCGCGGGTCGAGCAGATCGACGAGCGCGACGAGCTGGTGCTCCTGCGAACCAGCAGCGGTGAGCTGCTGCGCGCCCGCTGGGCGTTCGACAGCCGCCTCGACGTCCAGACCACTCGCGAAGGCCACGTGTGGATGTGGCAGAGCTTCGATGGTGTACACGTCGAGCTCCCCGAGCCCGCCTTCGATCCCGCCCGGGCGCTGTTCATGGATCTGCGGGTCGAGCAAGGCGGTGAGGGTCTCGACTTCGGTCACGTGCTCCCGATCAGCCCAAACGCCGCGCTGATCTATCGCGTGCACATTGGCCAACAACGCCGCGACGCGCTCGACCTCGACGGCTACCTGACCCGCACGCTCGGCCTCGTCGGGCCTCGGATCCTCGGCCACGAGCGCGGCCACCTGCTGCTCACCGACGCCCGCTTCCCCCGAGGCCCCCGGGCCGCCCACGTGCTCCGGATCGGTCTCGCTGGTGGCCGGCTCAAGCCCAGCACCGGCTACGCGTTCGTCCGCATGCAGGTCGACGCCCGAGCGATCGTCGCTTCACTGGTCCGTCACGCCCACCCCTTCGCCCTGCCCCGCGAGCGCGCGCGCTATCGCTGGCTCGACGGCGTGCTGCTCGCGTGGTTGCGCCGCTACCCCGCGCGCGGCCGCGGATGGTTCGAGCGGCTGTTCGAGCGGGTCCCCGCCGCGATCGTGTTTCGCCTGCTCGACGAGCAGGCCAGCGCGTGGGACCTGCTGCGGATCATGAGCGCGACGGCTGGCTGGGGCCTCGGCTGGATCGGCCTGCGACGGAGCTTGGGTCTGCGCGACCGCGACTGCTATGGCAGCATCGCCCCGTGAGCAGCCCGCCTACCCGAGCCTACGCCCTGGCCACGATGGTCGTGCTCACGGCGATCAACTTCCTCAACTACATCGATCGCTACGTGCTCGCGGCGGTGGTCGAGAGCGTCCGCGTCGACTTCGCGCTCGACGACACCGACGCTGGCCTGCTCGGGCTGATGTTCATCGTCGTATACACGGCGGCCTCACCCTTCGCGGGCTGGTTCGGCGATCGCATCACTCGCAAGTGGCTGGTCGCGGCCGGCGTGCTGTTGTGGAGCCTGGCCACGCTCGGCTGCGGGCTCGCGCGCAGCTATCACGAGCTCTTGCTCATGCGTGCGCTGGTCGGTATCGGTGAGGCCGGCTACGCGACCGTCGCTCCAGCGATGATCGCCGACCTGTTCGTGCCCGAGCGCCGCGGCCGAATGCTCGCGTGGTTCTACCTGGCGATCCCGGTCGGCTCGGCGCTCGGCTACGTGCTCGGGGGCGCGGTCGCGGGTAACCATGAGGCGGTGCTGGGCCTGCTCGGGCTCGAGGGCACGACCGAGCAAGGCTGGCGCGTCGCGTTCATGGTCGCGGCCGGTCCGGGACTGCTCTTTGGCCTGGCGGCGGCGCTGCTGCGCGAGCCGGAGCGAGGTCGCCACGACACCCCGGAGACCGGCGCGTCGGAGGCCCTCATCACGAGCCCGATCGTCGCGGTCCGGCGGCTGTTCGAGAGCCTGACCTGGCGAGCGACGACCGGCGGCATGGTCCTGATGACCTTCTCGCTTGGCGGCATGGCGTTTTGGATGCCGACCTTCTTGCAGCGCGCCCACGACATGGACGAGGCCAGCGCGGGCACCGTGTTCGGCGGCCTGACCGTCGTCGCCGGCCTGCTCGCGACGCTGCTCGGCGGCTGGCTGGGTGATCGGGCCCAGGCCCAGCGTCACGGTGGCTACCTGTTCGTCAGCGGCTGGGGCCTGCTGATCGGTGCCCCAGCCGTGCTCGCGCTCGCGCTGCTCGACTTGCGCGTCGCCGTGCTGGTGTTCGCGTTCGTGGCCGAGTTCTTCTTGTTCCTCAACACCGGCCCGCTCAACGCCGCGCTGATCAACTGCGTACCCGCGGGGCTGCGGGCCAGCTCGATCGCAATCAACGTGCTGCTGATCCACGCGCTCGGCGACGCGATCTCGCCCTGGCTGATGGGCGCGCTCTCGGACACGCTCGGGCCCGCCCTCGTCGGCACGCTCGGCGATACCCCCGAGCAAGCCGGCTTGCGGCTCGCCCTGCTGATCACCGCGCTGCCGATCGCCGCCGGAGGCGTCTGGCTGCTGCGCGGTGCCAAGCGCATCGATCAGCACCCCGAAGGACTCATGGCCCGGGCATCCGTTGTCCGCTCGTCAAAGGGTGATAGCTAGCTAGCGAGACGCCACGCCGATGACCGACCTGCTCGCCGCTCGCAGCCAGATGGCCATGTCGCTGGCCTTCCACATCCTGTTTGCGATCGCCGGGATGGCCATGCCGCTCATGATGATCCTGGCCGAGTGGCGCCACCATCGGACTGGTGACCCAGCCGCGCTCGAGCTGGCCAAGCGCTGGGCCAAGGGCACCGCGATCCTGTTCGCCGTCGGGGCCGTGTCGGGCACCGTGCTCAGCTTCGAGCTGGGCCTTCTGTGGCCCGAGTTCATGCGCCACGCAGGCCCCTTGGTCGGCATGCCCTTCTCGCTCGAGGGCTTCGCGTTCTTCCTCGAGGCGATCTTCTTGGGCCTCTACCTCTACGGCTGGGACAAGCTGTCCCGCCGCGTGCACATGCTGACCGGCCTCGGCGTCGCGGCGTGCGGCCTGGCCTCGGCGATCTTCGTGACGGCCGTCAACGCTTGGATGAACGACCCCGCCGGGTTCGAGCTCGACCCGAGCACCGGTGAATTCGTCGACATCGACCCTCGCGCGGCGATGCTCAACGACGCGTTCTTCACCCAAGCCCTGCACATGAGCCTCGCGGCCTACGCTGCGGTCGCGGTCGTGGTGATGGGCATCCACGCCTGGGCGCTGCGCCGCAACCCGCACAGCCCCCTGCATCAAAACGCGTTTCGCCTCGCGCTGGCCGTCGCGCTGGTCAGCGTGCCCGCGCAGATCGTCAGCGGCGACCTCTCGGCCAAGTACGTCGCAGAGCACCAGCCCGCCAAGCTCGCTGCGGCCGAGAGCCTGTTCCACACCCAGACCCGCGCTCCGCTGGCGATCGGTGGCATCCCCGACGAGCACGCGATGGAGCTGCGCGGCGCGATCGAGATCCCCGGCGGCCTGAGCTTCTTGGCCTTCGCCGACTTCGACGCCGAGGTCACGGGCCTCGATCGGATCCCGCCCGACGAGTGGCCGCCGGTCACGATCGTCCACATCGCGTTTCAGATCATGGTCGGGTGCGGCTTCGCGATGCTCGCGCTCGTGGGCGTCGGCGGCCTGCTGTGGCTGCGCGCCCGGACGGGCTCGCGTGCCCCGCCTTGGGCGCGCCCTCGCTACTTGCTGGCGGCGGTCCTCGCTGCGCCGCTCGGCTTGATCGCGATCGAGGCTGGCTGGGTCGTCACCGAGGTCGGCCGGCAGCCGTGGATCATTCGCGGCGTCATGCGAACGGCCGACGCCGTGACCCCGATGCCGCACCTCACCGCGCCGTTCTTGTTGTTCACCGCCCTCTACCTGTTCCTCGGCGTGATCGTGCTGGTGCTCCTACGCAACCATGTGATGGCCACCGATCGCCCGCCTGCCCGCGAGCGACCAGCCGCCCACCCCGAGCCGCGGGGTGACGCATGACTCCGACCCTCGTGTTCGTGCTCCTCGGTGTCGCGGTCGCGGCCTACGTGCTGACCGCCGGAGCCGACTTCGGCGGCGGCGTCTGGGATCTGCTCGCCAGCGGCCTGCGAGCCAAGCAGCAGCGCGAGGCAGTCGCTCGCGCCATCGCGCCGATCTGGGAGGTCAACCACATCTGGATGATCTTCGTGGTCGTCGTGCTCTTCACGGTGTTCCCCCGCGCGTTCGCGGTGGTCAGCGTCGCCTTGCACATCCCCTTGCTGCTGGTCCTGCTCGGCATCGTCCTGCGCGGGTCGGCGTTCGTGTTTCGTGCCTACGGTCTGCAGCCCGACGCCGTCCGAGAGCGCTGGGGTCGAGTGTTCGCGTGGGCCAGCGCGATCACGCCGGTGTTCCTCGGCATGACCTTGGCAGCGCTCTCGTCGGGTGACATTCGGGTCGACGCGCGGGGCTTCGTCACGTCGGGCTTCGTCGCTGGCTGGGCCACGCCCTTTGCGATCTCGGTCGGCGTGTTCGCGCTCGCGCTGTTCGCCTTGCTGGCCGCAACCTACCTCGCGTCCGAGGCCGACGCCGAGCACGAGGCCGATCTGCGCGACGACTTTCGCAAGCGCGCGCTGATCTGCGAGGCCATCGCAGGGATGCTCGCGGCCGTGGTGCTGTGGCGCGCGTGGGTCGAGGCTCCGCTGCTCGTAGATGGTCTGCTGCGCGCGACCTGGTCGATCCCCGTGCAGGTGCTGACGGCCCTGGTCGCCTCCGCAGCGATCGCGGCCTTGGCTACCCGCCGCCTCCGGCTCGCGCGCGTGCTCGTGATGGTGCAGGTGAGCCTGGTGATCCTCGGCTGGGGCTTGGCGATGGACGGCTACCTGATCCTCCCGGACGTGCACGTCGATAGTGCCGGTGCCGAGCCGGCCGTGCTTCGGTTCTTGCCCTGGGTGCTGCTCGGCGGCGCGGTCTTGCTCGTGCCCGCGCTGCTGTGGCTGTTCCGCATGTTCAAGGGCCCGACCCTGCGCGGGCCCTGGTGGTCGGTCGAGCGCTGATGGCAGACTCGTCGGCGAGCCATGGCCGACACCGATCCGATCGCCACGCTCGACCGCCTGTTGGTCGATGATCCCTATGGCCCCGGCTTCGACGAGGCGCGGGCCGTCGCCGGCGATCTTCTCCAAGCCAAGGGCCACATCCGCGGCGAGCTGATCGCCCTCGAGCAGCTGGTCGAGCGGGCGCCTACCCGCGAGGCCGAGCGCGACGCCCTCGCCACGCTCGAGAGCTGGGTTGCGGACCACGAGGCCCAGCTCTTTCGCGGCCTCGCGGTCATGCGCCACAAGCTCGGCGCGATGCGGTACTGGTTTCGTGGTGGCCGCGTCGAGCGGCTGTTCATCGATACCCGCCGCGTGATCATGCCCGAGGCGAAGGCCGAGCTGTACAAGCTGACGATCCCCGAGCTAATGGCCGTCGTGCTCGACTCGCCAGCCGTCAAGCACGTCAGGAACCTCGAGGTCCGCGTCCGCAGGCCCCAGGAAGCCCCGGATGTGGTCACTGCCGTTCGCAAGCTCGGCTCCAAGCTCGCCGTCGAGCAGCTGATGGTCAGCATGACCACACGCCCGACCGGCCACTATCCGCCCTCGCATCGGCACGACGTCGTCGCGCTGCGCAAGGATCTCGGTCAGCTGTGGCTCGCGACCGAGTACGGCGAGATCGTCCCCTTGTACGAGCGCGACCTGAGCGACGAGGCGACCGCCGCCGAGCTCGACGAGCTCGAGGTTGGGCCGATGACCCGAGCCTTGCGCGTGCGCCTCGGTCGGGGGCTGACCTCGAACCGCCCCGAGACCACCAAGGTCGCGTGCGAGAAGATCGCCCAGCTCGGCGAGTCGGGCCGAGTGTTCTTGCCTGCACTGATCATGATGCTCCGGCCACAGGTCAGCGCGGCCGCGCAGTGGATCCTCCCGGTGCTGCCCCACTTCCCTGCCTGGAAACAGGAGCTCTTGCCAGCGATCCGCAGCGCGACGGGCGGGACCAAGCACGACGTGAAGGTGATCCGGGCCGCGCAAAAGGCCCTGCCCGCGATGAGCCTATGAGGGGCCCGGCCGGACTCGAACCGGCGTCCTCACAGAATGCGGTTCAGGCGCGACAACCTCTGCGCTACGGGCCCCGCCTCAGGGTAAGCGCCCCCCTCGCCTGCTGCAAGCCGCACATGTACAGGCATTCAACGGCGCGCCTCGTTCAATGATGGCTCAATGATGGTTCGATTCATTGTCGACATACGAATCATTCCATTTGGAAACGATCATCTCACACCAGTGCTAGCAGACACTCGTATCTCTGATTCATCAGATCGTGTAACATCGTCAGCCATGGCTCCCCTGCGTCGCACGGCTCCGCTGCTCTCGTCGTTGGCCATCGCGCTCACCTTCGCGTGCAAGACCGAGAACCCCAAACCAACGACGGGCCAGACCACGAATCAAGCACCCACGCGAGCGCAGGAAGCAAAAAAACCGCCGCAGGGAAAACCCGACCTCGCCGCCACCCCCGGGGCCAGCCCGACCACCGCGGCGGTCACGTTCACCAATTCGTGCACCCAAACCATCTGGCTGGCCGAGTTTGGCAACGGCGCAGCGAAGTCCTGCCAGACCAACACCGACTGCAACGGCGGCACTTGCAGCAACGGATCCTGCGAGCAGGTGCTCTGCACGAAAGCCAGCGATTGCACCGACATCCAGTTCTGCGACGCGCTGAGCTGCCAATCCGACGGCCAGTGCCCGGCCACGACCGCGACCGCGTGCACGAGCAACAGCGACTGCCTCTCGACGCAGACCTGTGACACCGGCTCGGGCAAGTGCACGACCTGCAACGCCAATCAGTGCTCGTGCAATACCGACGCCGACTGCCCCGCCGAGGGCCAGTGCATCGACAACGCCTGCACCGGCGGGCTGTGCCGCTACGAGCTCACGCCCTCGCCGGGCTATTGGCAGCTGACCGCCGGGGCCAAGCAAACACTGCAAATCCCGATCGGGTGGGGCGGCCGCTTCTGGGCGCGGACTGGTTGTCCCGACAACCTCGCCAGCTGCAAGGCCGGCTTCGAGGCGTGCACGCAGAACTCCGACTGCTGCGGTGGACAATGCCAAGCGGGGTTCTGCAACCCGAGCGAGGCCGCCTGCACGACCGGCGATTGCAACGCGGGCGCGGCCTGTGACATCTCGGCCCAAGCGCCCGTGTCGCTCTTCGAGGTGTTCTTCCAGGACGGATCGACGACCTGGTTCGACGGCAGCTTGGTCGACGGGATCAACGTGCCGCTCAGCATCGCGGCGGTCGACTCGAGCGGCAATCCGCTGACCGGCTGCTCACCGGCCAACATCGGCGGATGCAGCAAGACGCTCGACACCTCGACAATCGGCGCCCTGCGGGTCGCTACGACAACCGCGTGCGAGGAGAGCTCCGACTGCCCCTTCCTCGGCGAGTGCCTCGACGGATTCTGCACCGCGGGCTATAGCGGCGCGTGCGACGTGTGCACTGCCAATCCCAGCGCGGCCGGCCTCGATTGCGCGACCAATCAAGACCTCTATTGCTGCACCGGAGCCAACGCCGACTCGTGCAACCTCGGCAATCCAACCTGCATGAGCGACGTCGACTGCCCCAACGGAGGGACCTGCACCAACAACGTGTGCACGCCCGTCAGCGTGAGCTGCACGACCGACTCCGATTGCGCGGCCAACTACGTGTGCGATTCCACGTTCA
Organism: uncultured Myxococcales bacterium; assembly: GCA_965649595.1. Lineage (GTDB taxonomy): Bacteria > Myxococcota_A > Polyangia > Nannocystales > Nannocystaceae > Plesiocystis. The sequence continues at coordinate 16,196 of CBFGLP010000434.1, forward strand.
AGGCCTGCTTGCCGAACAGCAGCCTGGCTGCGACCTGCTGCGGCCCCTACAACCCGAGCTGGCGCGCGGCGATGCAGCCCTTCGCGCTGCCCTACAAGACCGCGTGCCCGAACGCGTACGCCTACCAGTTCGACGATCCTTCGAGCAACACGGTCTGCAACGGACAGGCGGCGAGCTTCGACGTGACCTTCTGTCCGTCGACGAGCGGGTGAGGGGCCGGCTGGATTCGCACCAGCGTCCTATGGGCGGGCAGCCACATCGCGTCGACTACTGCGCTACGGCCCCAAAAGCACGAGCGTATGGCCCGGTCGGATTCGAACCGACGTCCTCCGGAATATGAGTCTCGGCGCGTCGACCTCTGCGCTACGGGCCGACGCGAGGGTACCCCAACGATTGCCGGTCGTGATAGCCTGGGCGGGGCTGTAACGCAGGAGACGACGTGCCGGCCTGCCAAGCCGGAGGACGCTGGTGCGAATCCAGCCAGCCCTACTCTCCCGCCTTCGAGCTGCGTGGTTGCAAAGGAGCCGGCTGGATTCGAACCAGCGTCCTCCAGAATTTGGACTTCATGGCGCGACGACCCCTGCGCTACGGCCCCGGCCAGAGCTTATCAGGGTGCCGAGCAATCCGTGACCAGCTGCTCGAGAGCTGCTCGAGCCGTGCTCGCGCGAAGTCGGAGCCCAACACCGCACGCATCGTAGCGACTCAGGGATGAGATTCGAGAGCAGGGCCGGCTGGAGTTGCACCAGCGTCCTCCGGAAGGGCAATCCGGCGCGACAAACTTCCTGCGCTACGGCCCCACGCCATCTTACCCGACGGGAAGCTGAATTCGACGGGCGATCCCTAATTGGAAAGCCTGCAAAGCGGGCGAGGAATCAGTCTGACGTGAGGGTAGGGGTTCCCTGGCGGACTTTGCCCGACAGGGGGAGGGACGTACGACGTCCCTCCATCAAGACTAGATGGG
>CBFGLP010000435.1:0-1941 GCA_965649595.1 uncultured Myxococcales bacterium
GGCTCGAATGTATCCGGACTGCTATTCCAATGCTGAGCCAACACCCCCTCCATTCCGAGCACTTTATTTGTGCGATCGCGAGATTCCTCGGCTTTCCGCACACGTTCATTTATCATCCTCTGGAGCACGTCCGGCGCAATCTCGTCACTCCTTGGTGGAGGCACGATCTTCAAAACCCCCTGTTTCGGCATGCGCTTGCCAAAGAAACCACGTGGCCGCTCGATACTCTGGCCCTCGTCGAAGACCATGCCAATGCTGGTGGCCCCTTCCCACCGCCGTGCACGCGTGACCAAGCTCGCCGCCACAGGGTTCATCACCGTATAGACAATCCGCTCGAGTACATCCTCGCTCTCGACCAACTCGACCCCGCTATAGGAGTCTGGATCCCAGAAGCTCTCCCATCGGCCACGAAAGCAGTTAATCGAACGAGCAAGTAGAGAATTGAGATACTGCTCGAAGTCCGGAAGTTGTCCGTAGCGATCCGTGAGCACCAGATGGTAGTGGTTGCTCATCGCCACAAAGGCATGAAGCTCGATTTTGTGCCGCTCCGCGGCGATGGCGAGGACATACTTGAAGATCCGAGTGACCTCCGCGTCCGGCCGGAGGAAAAACCGGCGCTCAGAGCAGCGGCGGGTGATGAGGTATGTCTTTTCCGGGAGGATGCAGCGTGGACGAGTCATGCCCCCCGTGTCGGCCCCCACCTGATGGCCTTGCAGGTTATTTCATGGCCGCCAGCTATGGTGAGGCGAATTGCTTTTCATACAGACATCAAAAGTGCCTCGCGTCTTACTCTCGGACGGGGAAACGCGGGAGGAGCGCGCGCTCTAGCTCATCGATGTCCACCGGCTTGAGCACATACCGCTCGAACCCCGCCTCCCGCCACCCCATCTCCAGCTCCTCCTCCGTCCGCCCCGACACAGCAATGAACCGAACCCCCGCCCACCGCTCGATCTCGCGCAATCGTGCCAACACCTCGAAGCCGTCCATGTCCGGGAGTCCGAGATCCAACAGCACCACATCAGGCACGAACTCGAGCGCCAGCTCCAGCGCCTCGCGCCCGCTCAGCGCGGCGCGCACGTGGTGACCGCGTTGCTCGAGCATCATCACCTGGAGATCCACGAGCGCCTGACTGTCCTCGATCAGCAGCACGCGGACACGTGCTCGGGCGCTCCGGTTGCGCTCGATCAGCCCCGCGAGCAGCTCGAGCAACGCGGGTCCATCGAAGGGCTTGGCCAGGTACGCGTCGCAGCCAGCGACGAAGCAGCGCTCGCGGTCGCCGACCATCGCGTGGGCCGAGATCGCCAGGATCGGCGCCCGAACGCCGCGTCGCCGCATCTCGACGGTGGCCTCGTAGCCGTCCATCACCGGCATCTGCATGTCCATCACCACGGCGGTGACCGAGCAGCGCTCGACCACCTCGAGCGCCTCTCGGCCATGCCGGGCCAACAGCACCTCGCCGCCGACATCCTCGATCATGTGCTGAACCAGCTCGCGGATCTCAGAGCGGTCATCGACGACCAGCACCCGCCCGACGATCCGCGGCAAGTTTTCGAGCACCCACCTCGGTGCAGGCTGGCTATCCTCTCGCCGCATCGGCCGGACCGCCCCGCGCTCGTGCACCCGCTCGAGCGCTCCGGTCGCGACAGTCAACGCGAACCGACTCCCCTGGCCAACCACGCTCTCGACCTCGATGTCGCCGCCGAGCATCCGCGCGAGCCGACGGCTGATCGCCAGCCCGAGCCCGATCCCACCGTAGCCCCGCTTGCTCGACGTATCTGCCTGGGTGAACGGCTCGAACAGCCACGCCTGGCGATCCGGGCCGATCCCGATCCCGGTGTCGATCACCTCGATCCGCAAGCGCTCGGCCTCGGCCTCGCCCTCGACCCGACACAGCACCCGCACGCTGCCAGCCTCGGTGAACTTGATCGCGTTGCCGATCAG
>CBFGLP010000436.1:0-1923 GCA_965649595.1 uncultured Myxococcales bacterium
CGTCGTCGTCATCCGCGTCGTCGTCGTCCTCGAGCTCGGTCTCGTCCTCGTCGTCGGCCCAGTCGTCGGAAGGCTCGCTCTTGCTCACACTGCCGCTCTGCGGATCGATATCGACCTCATAGACCACGTCACCGACGAGCACCTCGACCTCGAACACCCCGTCGTCGGCCTCGATCTCGAACGCGGTCCCACCGACGGCCGCCTCCGCGGCCGCGACGGCGTCCGCGAGGCTGATCGAGGCGCTCTCGACAATCGCAGCCTTCGCAGCCATCTCGGCCTGATCGTCGGCGTCGAGGGCCTCGCTACGGTTCTTCAGCACGCTGCCGTCATCGGCCGCGATCTCGAGCCGGACCTCTTGCCCGTCCTGGTAGATCTCGAAGCGATACTGCAAGCGCAGGTGCTCGAACTCGAACTCCGCGTCGACGATCGTGCCCCCGGGCACCAAAGCCTCGGCCTTGGCTAGCGCGGAGACCAGATCGATCTCCGAATCCGCGAGCCCATCGCGCAGGCTGTCGACGATCGTGAGGTTCGAATCACAAGCCGTCATTGCGACGGTCGAGGTGACGAGAGCAAGCGCAAGCAGACCACGGTGAAACATCGGATGCGACATGATTGTTGGTTTCCTAGAAGTGGCGAGTTTCGCCGGCTGGTCCCTTCGCCCGCCTCGGGCCCGACCATCAGCCGGCATTCGTGCCCTTCGTTGCCGGAGCTCGTCCGCCGTTACACCGGATCGATCCATCACCGTCGCGCACTCGCGCGCGTGCACCGAGCACCCGACGGTGCAATCCTCCCCACATGCCTTCCCTCGCGCTGGCCGTGATCGACGCGCTCTTCGGCCTCGCCCTCTTCCACGACAACCGCGGTCGTCGCGTGAGCCTGCCCGACCACGATCGAGCCCGCGTGCGCGCGGAGGTTCGTGGACCACGTGCGAGCGACCCCGAGGGCGCGCTCGAGTTCGAGGTCATCGTCACCTACGAGCCACGCGAGACCTCCGGCGAAGCGATCCTGCCGATCGAGCAGCGCGTCCGCTTCATGATTGATCTCGAGCTCCAGCGGATCCTCGCTGGCGAGCTCTCGCTGGCGGAGCTGAACCTCGACCGCAGCGGGATGGCTCGGCTGATCGCCGAGCTCGAGACCTGGTGCTACGACCGGGTACCGACCGCGTCGCGCGACGGATGACTAAATCGCCGCTGGCAATCTAGAAATCGACGATGGGCCCCGACAAGAGCCCGTCCAAACCCCGAGCAGATCTGCGAGCTCCTGGCCGCCCGGGTGGATACGGTGCTTTTGCACTCGGTCGGTCCGACAAGTCGACATCACGGGCTCGGCAGTCGTGATAAAGGGTGGGCCATGAATCGCGCGACCTTGTCTTCCCTTCTCGTCTCGCTCACCTGCCTGGCCGCGTGCTCGTCCCGCGGAAGCGATGACGAGGCCAGCACCAGCGACTCGACCTCGGATACCGAGTCGGATTCGGAGACCGACACCGACTCGACCGACACCGACTCGACCGATACCGACTCGACCGACACCGACACCGACACTGGGCCGGACCCCATCTGTGGCGATGGCGTGGTCGACGGCAGCGAGGAGTGCGATAACGGGCCCAACAACGCCGACGATTCGGGGTGCACCACCATGTGCCTCAATGCGGTCTGCGGCGACGGTCTGGTCCACATCGGCGTCGAGGCGTGCGACGACGCCAACCCGATCGACAACGATGGGTGCTCGACCGACTGCGTGCTGGCATCGTGCGGCGACGGACTCGTGCAGCCGCCCGAGCAGTGCGACGACGCCAACACGATCGACACTGACGCCTGCACCTCGCTGTGCCAGGACCAGGTCTGCGGCGACGGCTTCCTATACACGAACTTCGAGGTCTGCAACGACGGCAACGGCGACGACACCGACGAGTGAACGTCTGCG
>CBFGLP010000437.1:0-6012 GCA_965649595.1 uncultured Myxococcales bacterium
AGCCACGGCTGCATCAACCTCTCGCCCGCCGACGCGCGCTGGTTGTTCGGCTTCACCGAGCCAAAGCTGCCCGAGGGCTGGGCCGCGGCGATGCCCGGGGTGATGGGCTCGGAGCCGAGCGCCGTGGTAGTGACTGATTAGCCCCCCGCAGGCGTCGTGCACTCTGCCACGCACGGCCGCTTCGCGGCCGCGAAGTCGCTGCGCGACTTCGGTGGGCTGGTTCCCGGTTCGCATGCGCTTCCTGGCCCCCCGATGGGGGGCTTTTTCGTCCTTGGGCGATCTCGGGTGGCCTGGCGATCTCGGCGGCCTACGTGCGCTTCCTAGGCCTCAGAGGGGGGCTGTTGCGGAACCGCTTCGCTCACTACAATCGCCCGCGATGCAGAGCCAAGCTGGCAAGTCGAGGAGGTCGTCGTGAAGGTCGAACCAGGAGTGGTCGTCACGCTCGCTTACGACATCACCACCGCCGACGGAGAGATCGTCGAGAACTCGGACATCTCGGGACCGATCAGCATCCTACACGGTGCGCAGGCGCTGATCCCCGGCCTCGATAAGCGCCTCGAGGGCTTGGTCGAGGGCGACGAGAAGACGTTCGAGATCCCGCCCGAGGAGGCGTTCGGCACCGTCGACACGGCGCCGACCAACACCATGAGCAAGGCCGAGTTCCCCGCCGGGACCGAGTTCGAGGTCGGTGGGGGCTTCGTCGCCAGCTTGCCCAACGGTCAGCCGCTCCACCTTCGGGTCAAGGAGGTCGGCGAGGACACCGTCACCGTCGCGATGCTGCACCCGCTCGCGGGCAAGGCCATCAACATGAGCGTGCGGATCGTCGGCGTCCGGGCTGCCACGGCCAAGGAGAAGGAGCTCGGCAAGGCGATGGTCAAGCCGCCTCCACCTCCGCCCAAGAAGTGATGGCAGCTGGCCCCGCACGGGGTCGCATGCCTGACCGGGCTCGGTTGCCAGCCGAGTCCGGGCGACTCGTTCCATTGGAACAATGTGGAGTTTGATGCCCACCTCGCCGCCGGGGGATCGCTCGATTCGCATTCTTCGTAATGATCGATACTCATGATTCCGAGATATCGGATCATGTCTGCACGAATTTTCGCATCCCGCCCCAAAAGTCGTCGTCTTTCGGGCCGGTAGCGAGCGTGGCGGGTCCGATTCTCCTATCTTTGAATCATGCAGGTCCGCGCGTCGATCCTCCTGGCTCCCTTCGCATCCGCCATGCTCACCGCTTGCGTACCTCAGGCGCAATACGACAGCACGCTGAGCGAGCTCGAGGCTGCCCGACAAGCCAAGCAAGACCTCGAGCAACGGCTTGCCAGCTGCAACGATCAACTCACCACTGCCGGATCCGCCGTTGCGGACGACGCTGCGCTGCAAGATCGCCTCGCGGCGAGCGAGGCCGAGCTCGAGGAGCTCCGTCGTCAGCGCGAGGCAGCAGAAAAGCGGCTCGAGGCGTTCAACCAACTCAACGAGAAGCTAAAGAGCCTAGTCGACGCGGGCGAGCTCGAGATCAGCATGCGCAACGGCCTCCCGGTGATCGCGATGCCCTCCGAGGTGCTGTTCGCGTCTGGCGAGGCGGAGCTGGCCAAGAAGGGCGAGAAGGCGCTGAAGAAGGTCGGCGCGGCGCTGGCCGAGCTGCCCAACCAACGCATTCAGGTGGCCGGCCACACCGACAACGTGCCGGTCGGGGAGAAGCTCGACTGGGACGACAACTGGGAGCTGTCTTCGGCGCGCGCGTTGACGGTCACGCGCTTCCTGATCGCCCAGGGCGTCGCGCCCACTCACCTGGTCGCGGCCGGCTACGGTGAGTTCGATCCGGTCGGCGACAACGAGAGCGCGCGCGGGCGCAAGAAGAACCGCCGCATCGAGCTGGTGCTGCTGCCTGATCTGACCGAGCTGCAGCCGGTCTCCGAGGGCCAAGCGGAGGCCGAGGCCGAGCCAGCCGCCGAGGCCGAGCCCGAGCAGTGAATCCGATCCGCGAGGCCGATCAGAAGGTCACGCCGACGTCGAACACGAAGCGACCGTTGCGATCATCGGTCGGTCCGACGTTGTAGCGTCCGGGCAAGAGCCAGGCATAGCCGAGCGACATCGTCACGATTCGAATGTCGAACTTGAGGAAATTGATGCCCGCGCTATGGCGAAAGTCGCGGGGGAACCGGACGTCCTGCCAGAACTGCGTGAGCACGCCAAAGTCGTAGAACACCGAGTGCGCCAGCGCGCCGCCTAGGATGTCCTTGACCGAGGTGACCTGCCACGCGATCGTGCCGATCGCTCGAATGTGACCACCTTGCGCGCGCGGACGCAGGAGCGTGCCGCCGTAGGGCAGGGGAATCTCCTCGATGTCGACCAGCATGGTCTCGGGCAGGATGCCGCGCAGGCCGAGGTCCGCCGTGCCGCCGGCGTAGTAGCGCCACACGTCGGGGACCGTGTCGGTCTCGATCCGACCTCCGCCGACGCCGGGCCCGTGGAAGGGCACGAGGTGGCCATAGCGCAGCGCGTAGCGGAAGTTGAGCCGCTCGAAGGTGCCGGGGATCGGGATGAAGTGCTGCCAGCTCAGGTCGAGGCGTGTCCACCAGTCGCGCCCGCCGAACCAGGGCGAGGCGAGCTTGATGTCCATCGTCGCGATGTAGCCGTCGGACGGGTTGAAGGCGTTGTCGACCCGGGTCAGGACCACGCCGGTGTCGAATAGGCCGGTGAGGTCCGAGGCGACGCCACCACCTCGGTTGATCGTGACCTGCTCGGAGCCCGCCAGCGGCTTGACGACGTCCTTGCTGATGTTGGCGAGCTGGATCAGGTAGCCGACGTAGAAGGTCCAGTCGTTGAAGCGGCGGCTGAGCCGGAACGATCCGAGGATCGTGTCGATGCGTCCGCGGGCCGGGGTCGCGCGCCGCTGGATTCGGCCGCTCAGGTCGACGTCGAACGCGGTGCCGAACACGTGCCTGCGGCTCAAGTTGGCCGCCGCGAGCCGCTCGTAGCACTCCTGGCCGGCACACAGCTCGCTCTGCTCGAGCACGCGCGAGAGGTCGAAGCCCCAGCGGCCCTCGAACGACAGGTCCGCGCCGGTCCCGAAGATGTTGGGGAAGCTCGGGTTGGCGAACACGTAGAAGGGATTTAGGGTCGCGGCCCCGATCCCGTAGTCGATCGCCATCGAGATGTCCTTGGCCTCGTCGATCGCCACGACCTGGTGGACCTCGCAGGGGCCCTCCTCCTCCCAGTGGCAGCCGTTCGGGTAAGGGGTGATCGTGACGGTCTTGGCCACGCCGGTCGCATCGATCGCGGCGGCCGAGCGATCGGCGGCGGCCTGGCTGTAGACCTCGCCGCGCTCGAACTCGAGGTTCTGCCGGAGCACGTAGGTGCGGGTCTTGAAGTTGCCGCGGAACAGCACGTCGCCGAACACCCCGCGGCGTCCCTCGTAGACGTTGACGATCGGCTCGACGATCACCGCCGGTTCGTCGCGGCGGGACGTGCACAGGCCATAGCGCGGCTCAGCGAGGTTGCGGGCCTCGTCGACGATCACCCGATCGCCGCTCGGCGCCACGTAGGACCAGGTCAGCTCGGCGTCGGCGACCGGATAGCCGTTGTCGCGGTAGCGCGAGACGATGAAGCGTCGGGCCTCGCGGTCGAGGCTCGGCGTGACCGGGACTCCGCCCGGCTCGTCCTGGCCCTTGCGGCGCAGCGGGGTCTCGCGGAGCATCCGCGGCGCTCCCCAGGCGACCTCGGCCGCCGGGTCGCGCTGGATCAGGCCGTCGACCTTGCGCGAGAAGGGGATGGTCTGCTCGAGGTAGTGGACCTGCTCGTGCGTGCCGGTCAGCACCCGCGGGCCCGGGTCGACGCGGACCCGCACGTGCACGTCGGCACGCTTGGCCGCGAGCACGCCCGCGAGCCCGTCCGGATCGAACTGGTTGATCCACGCCGGCTCGCCGCCGCTGTCGAGCAGGCTCTGGACGTCGAGCACGGCGTGCGTGCCCTCGTCGTCGAGGCCCTCCTTCCAAAACGCGATCTCGATGACCACGTTCGTGCACAAGAAGCCCTCGGCGTTGTAGGCCGCGGTCACGGCCTGGATGTCGGTCAGCGCGTCGCTCTCGGAGAACGACCCGCCGCGCCGAAGCTCGCGCTCCTCGTTCCAGACCTGCTCGATCCGCTTGTGGAGGTCCTTGGGCACGCCCGGCGGCGTGACCAGCTCGAGCGAGGCGATGTTGACCTTGGGACCCTCGATGATCTCGAAGCGCAGCTTGTCGAGGGTCTTGAAGTCGAGGTGCTCGCCGGACACCCGCGCGAACAGATAGCCGCGGCTCTGATAGAACGCGCGCAGGTTGGCCGACTCGCGCCGGGCTCCGGCCGGGCTCGCGGGCTCGCGGCGATTGAACAGCTGGATCTGCTGGCGCAGCTGCGAGTCGGAGAAGCTCAGGCCCGACTCGCGTCGAGTCCGACGCGGCGCGTCGCGGGCCGGCTTGAACTCGGTCCGCACCCCGGACCCACGGGCGATCCGGATCTCGATCGGGATGTCGTGCTTGCTTAGGTCGCTCTCGGGGCCGAGCTCGTCGTAGCTGGTCTCGACCTCGACCTCGGGGTAGGGCGTGCTGTCCTGGACCCGCCAGAACCGGCCAAGCCCCGCGCCGGGCTCCGCGTACGCCCGCTCGACCTTCTCGACCGCCTTGTCCATGAACTCGCGGGTGATGCGAGTGCGAAACAGGCCGAGCGCCTTGGGGATGAACTGCCGACGGATCCAGCGTTGGTCGCGTTCATCGATCGGCTCGCGCTCGGTCCCGTCGGCCGCCGCGTTGCGAGCGTCGAGGTCGACGATGTCGACCCGCCGGCGATCGACCTTGTAGGGCTTGCCCTTGCTGAGGAACACGTATAGGTCGGCCTCGTCGTCGTCGCGGCCGCAGACCAGCGCGATCCGAGCGCTACCTTGCAGGTAGCCGCTGTCGAACAAGAACTCGTCGAGCCGGGCGGTCTCGTCCCGTTCCCACTCGAGGCAGGCCACGTCGCGGCTGTCGCAGATCGGCGGCGGGTTGGCCTCGCGCATCCGCTTGGGCTCGACGCACTCGCCTCGCGCGAGCGCGCCCGGCTGCGCTTCGATGCTCAGCTCGCGCAGGACGTCGCGCTTGGCCAGCGGTATGTGGCCGCGGATCCGCACCCGTCGGATCGAGCGGCCGGGCCGGACCTCGATGACCAGCTCGCCTGCGCCGACCGGGAAGAACTCGGCACGGTAGCCGATCTCGCGCAGGCGATCGCGGTACTCGAAGGGGAAGAAGTTGCCCTCTTGCAGCCCAATGATCCTCGCTACGCGCTCACGATCGTCGCCCGCGACGAAGCTGCCGTGGATGCTCAGCTTCTCGACGCCGGAGTAGTAGACGAAGCCGCCGCTGATCGCCGGGGTCGCGACCATGCGGACCTCGTGCGTGCCGGTCGGGAAGAGCAGGACCTCGAAGCCGTCGGCGGCGACCCGCTCGAGCACGTAGAGCATGAGATCCTGGGCCTGCCCGCGGATCGTCGCGTCGATCGCTCGAAAGCCACGCTCGTAGACCTGCGTGCAGCCGACGATCTCGAGCCGACCGGGCCGCATGGCCGCGAGCGCCTGAAGGACGGGGTAGAGCGGATCGCCGCGATTGCGAATGTCGCACTCGGTCCCCGGCAGGATCGCCGCGTCGCCGCCCATGATCGGGCTATCGTCGGGCGGGCTCGGCTCGGCCTGTTCGGGGGCCGGCGGGGCCTCGATGTCGACGGGAGCGAGCTCGGGATCGGGGTCCGCGTCGGGGGTGAGGGTCTCGGCCGTGTCTTCGCCCTCGACCGGCGCTCCGGTCTCGTCCTCTGCGGTCTCCTCGGAGCCGGTCTCTTCTTCGCCCGTCTCCTCCGAGCCGACATTGTCATCGCTAGGCGGACCAGCCCACAGCGCCCGAGGCGAGAGCAGCACGAGCACGAGCACGAGCAGCCCGACCAGCCCCCTCGAACCCGACCGCTCCGCAGGCATCCAATCGCTCACCGAAGGCTCGGAAACTCGAGGCGGTT
>CBFGLP010000438.1:0-2455 GCA_965649595.1 uncultured Myxococcales bacterium
TGTGGCGGACGGTTCCAGTGAACTGCTTGGCGCCCATGCGCGGCGAGTGTAGCAGCCCAAGCAGAGGGCGCTGACGGGGCATCGGTTACCCTGCGTCCGTGCTCGTACGCCTGCGACGCGACCGGATGGTTGGCCCTGCTCCGTTGGTCCGGCGGGTGGGTCCGATCCTGCCGATGCTGGTCACCTCGTTGCTCGCGTGTGGCAGCTCGGAGCGAGGGCTGCGAAGCGGCGACGCTCGGACGGACGCGCCCGCTTCGACGGCCCTGGCGAGCGACGAGGCGGGCGGGCTGCCGAGCTGGGGGCCCTCGGTTCCGAGCCGGGCGAGCGTCGATCCGAAGCTCGAGCGAGCCCTGCTCGAGGCAGAGCTGCAACGCGACGCCGACCACCCGGCGCTCGTGCAGGCGCTGAACGATGCCGCTACATCGAGCGGACCGACGCGCGCGCGGGCGCTGTGGTCGCTCGCTAGGATCGGTGATGCCCCGGCGCGCGCTCGCTTGCTTCTCGAGCTCGACGGTGATCGAGCCGACGCGGCCCTGGCCGCGATCGCGTTGCTCGAGCCGCCGCCGAGCGAGGCGGGTGGACCCGCGGAGCCGCTGGCCGACGATCCCTGGGGAGTGCTCGAGGACGCGTTGTGGACTCGGTTGGCGTTGAGCGAGCCGCACGAGCTCGGGCAAGCGCGGGCGCTGGCGCTGGCGATCGCGCGGGTCGGTGGGCCGCGGTCGATCGAGCGCTTGGGGATCGAGCTGAGCGAGCGACCGACGCCTGCTCAGCCCGCCCAACAGATCGCCCGCTGGACCGCGGGCATGCAGGCGCTCGGGCTGCTGTGTGCGCGTGGCCATGCGCTCGACGATGCCGGGGTGGCTGCGATCCTCGACGGGCTAGCGTCCGAAGACGCCGACGCCGTCGAGGCCTCTGCGTTCGCGTTGACCCGCTGTGCTCGCAGCTCCGGCGAGCTGCTGGCCGAGTCGCGCGAGACGATCGTGGCGCGCTCGTTGCCGCTACTGCAGGCTGGCCGGGCGAGCTCGTCTCCAGAGGCCACGGGTGGGCTCGGACCTCAGCACGCGGCGCTGGCTTGGAAGGCGCTCGCGGTGTTGGGCGAGCTGCCACCCGCGTCGACCTTGGAGGGCTTCGGCGTGCTCGCGGCTGCGTCCACGGACGCCCCGCCGTGGACGGTCGAGGTCGAGGCCGTGCGGGCGCTCGGTGAGTCCCGCGAAGGCCGAGCCCTGCTGCGATCACGCTTGCGATCGCTCGACATCGACGCGTTCACGGGGCCGCGCCAGCACGTGCTGCTCGCGGCCTTGCAGGCGATGCGCTCGGGCATCGCGGGTGACCCGTCGACCGCCGACGCCGAGCTGCTGGCGATCGGCGAGTGGCTGATCGGGGGTCGCCGCCGCGAGCAGCCGCGCGTGCGCAAGCTGGCCGCGCTCGCGCTGTGCGAGCTGCGGCTCTTGCAAGCGATCCGCACCGGCTCGCCCGAGCTGATGGGCAAGTGCAGCGAGGTCGCGGCCGCGCCGAAGGTCGAGCTGCCGCTCGGCTTCGTCGCGTCGCTCGAGGTCGAGGCGCTGCTGCGAGCGACCCGAGCCACCGAGCCCGGGGCCGGCGGCAGCGAGCTCGGGACGGTCGCGATCGACGACGCGACGCTGGTCGCCGATCAGGGCGAGCCGCCACCCGAGGATCCGCAGCGACGCGCCCGGATCGGCGCCTTGCTGGCGATCGCCGAGGACCCAGACCCTGCCCGCGCGGCGGTCGGCTTGCAGGCGCTGGCGGAGATCGATGACGCCCGGGTCGCCGCGGTGCTCCGGTCGGCGCTGCGCCACGACGACGTCGGGGTGCTCTCGGCCGCCGTCACGGCGATCGCGGTGCGCTCGGTCGACGCGGGCAAGCGGGACCTCGACGCGGTGCCCGAGCTCGAGCGGCTGGTCCGCGAGCAGACGGCCGCAGGTGCGCTCGAGGTTCGGTTGGTGGCGATCGAGGCCCTCGGCACGCTCGCGCGCGCAGGCACGACGGCGCTGACCCCCAGCGGAGCGCTGCCACCCACTGGGTCACCGTCACCGCCCGCGACCGAGCCAGCCTGGTTGGCCCGCACGATCCTCCCGCTCGCCGGGGCGACCGAGGTCGCGGTCCGTCGCAAGGCCCGCGAGGCGCTGCTCGATCACGACGATCTTCTGCGCCGCTTCGATCTCGAGGCCGCGGCCTCGAGTGCGCTAGCTCGTCCTCGGCCCTTCCCCGAGCTGCGGGACCAGGCGCTCGAGCGCATGCTCGCCCAGCCGGTCACCGGCCTGCGCGTGCACACGGAGGTGGGCAGCTTCACGATCGCGTTCGCCGAGCTCGAGGCTCCGATCAACCAAGCCAACTTGGTCGCGCTGGCCGAGGCCGGGTACTACGACGATCTGACCTTCCACCGGATCGTGCCGGGCTTCGTCGTGCAAGGCGGAGATCCGCGCGGCGACGGCTA
>CBFGLP010000439.1:0-4322 GCA_965649595.1 uncultured Myxococcales bacterium
ACCTTGTTGACGTTCTGCCCGCCGGGACCTCCGCTGGTCACCGCCGTCCACGACAGCTCGCGGGCGGGCACCGTGATCGTGTCCGTCACCATCAAGTCATTCATGGCGGCGCAGCCTAGCAGGGGAACAGCACATGTCCACGGCACGCGAGCCCTTCAGGTCGACCAGATCCCTTCGGCGCGGGCGCGGACCAGGTCACGGGCGCTTCGAAACCCTGGCCGCTCGCGCAGCGGAGCCAAGAGCGGGCACGAGTCGAGCCAGGTCAAGTCGACCAATATACCCTCGGCGGCCTCCATCAAGCAGCGCTCGGTCGAGTCATGGAGGCCGTGGTAGGCCGCTGCCTCGGCGCTGATCTGCAAGCCGAGCGTACGGAAGCGAGGGTTGTCGAGCTTGGGGAACACCGTGCTCATGGCCTGCTCGAGCTGCTCGACGTCGGCTGGCTTGGTCAAGAGCTTGTCGACCCACAGACGAATCCCGGGTCGCTCGACGGCGGTTGGGCTCAGCTGCGCGAAGGCTCGCTCGATCCGGTCGCGATCGTCGAACCACGTCCCGACCCGGATCTCGAGCGCGACCAACGACAGGTTGTCGTCGCGCCGGTTGAGCTCGACGTAGCGGGCGACGTGGCGATCATAGCCGGCGAGGTCGCCTTGCAGCGCGCGATAGCGGGCCATCTCGGCGAGGATCCACGTGTTCGAGGGATCCAGCTCGAAGGCCAGCTCGAGGTGGCGCAGCCCCGACTCTGGCTTGCCGGCTTCGAGCTGCAGGCGGCCGAGGTAGTCGTGGGCGGCGGCGTAGGTCGGGGCGAGGCGGAGCGCTTGGGTGACCCCGAGCGCTGCCTCGTGATAGGCGCCGTTCTGCACGGCGAAGGCCGCGATCGCCAGGTGAGTCTCGGCCAGCTCGGGTGCTCCCTCGCGCGCGCGCTCGACTGCAGCACGCACGAACGAGGGCCAGTCGCGCTCGTCCTCGAAGGGCATGAACCACCCGCGCAGGGCCGCGATCGCGTAGCCGGCCATGGCTGGCTTGAACTCGGGGGCCAGCTCGAGGCAGCGCTCGTAGAGCGCGAGCGCGCCATCGGGTCCGTGCCAGCTCCAGGCACGCGCAGCCGCGCGCGCCCGCAGGTAGGTCTCGATCGCTTCGGGCGAGGCGTCGCCACGGTGGCAGTGCTGCTCGAGCTCGACCCGCAGGGCCTCGGCGATCCGCTTGCCGAGCTTGTCTTGCAGCTCGAACACGTCCTCGAGCGCGCCGTCGAAGCGCTCGCTCCACAGCTGAAAGCCGTCGCTGACGTCGAGCAGGCGAGCGGCGATGCGCAAGCGTCCGCCAGCGACCTGCACGGTCCCGTCGACGATCACGTCGACCTCGAGCTCGCTGCCGATCGTCTTGGGATCGCGCACCTCGTTGAAGCGAGCGGTCGCGCCCGAGGCCGAGACTCGCAGGCCTCGGGTGGTCGAGAGCACGTCGATCAGCTCGTCGGTCAACGCCTCGGCGACGTAGGCCTCGGCCTGCGGCCCGCGGTAGCGGAACGGTAGCACCGCCAGCGCTCGACCGCGGGTCGGCAGGGCCGTGAGCGCGGGTGTGCGCACGTTGGTGGTCGATCCGCGTGTCGACGCGGCGGTCTGGCTGGTGGTTGATCCGAGCGTGCGGGTGGGCTCGTCGGGGGCCGCCGAGCTGGCGGACCCCGCCTCGAGCTCGGCGCAGGCCGGCTCGATGGTCCGCAGCCGGGCCGCGACCTCGCGGGCGGTGGTTGGCCGCTGCTCGGGCTCGCGGGCCAAGAGCGAGCGCAGCAGCTCACCCAGCTCGGCCGGTAGCCCGTCGCTCTCGGCTAGCTCGGGCGGAGCTTGGGTCAGGCGACCCAGCGCGGTCGCCATCGGGGTGTCCGCGCGAAACGGGAGCTTGCCGGTCACGAGCTCGAAGAGCATCAAGCCGAGCGCGTAGAGATCACTGCGACCATCGACTGGCTGGCCAGCGACCTGCTCGGGCGCCATGTAAGCCGGCGTGCCCAGCAAGCTGCCGGTCATCGTGTTGGCGTCGCCGGTTTGGATCCCACGCGCGATGCCGAAGTCGGTGATCACGGCCCGTCCGCCCCGCTCGATCAACACGTTGGCCGGCTTGAGATCGCGGTGGACGACCCCGGCGTCGTGAGCCGCCGCGAGGCCTTCGGCGATCTGCGCGGCGATGTTGACCGCTCGCGCGGGGCCGATCTGCTGGCGACGCGCGAGGTCGTGCAAGCTCTCGCCCTCGACGAGCTCCATCGTCAGGTAGAGCCAGCCCTGCCACTCGCCGAGATCGTAGGTGCGCGCGGCGTTGCGGTGAGTGACCCGCCGGGCGAGCCGGACCTCGCGACGAAAGCGATCGCTCAGCTCGGGGCCGGCCGTCGCGGCGTCGAGCAGCTTGAGCGCGACGAGCTCGTCGATCGCTCGATCGCGGACCTCGAACACCGAGCCCATGCCGCCACGACCGAGCAGTCGCTCGACCTCGTAGCGATCGGCAAAGCGTTGGCCGACGACGACGCCCGGACGCAAGGCGATCGTGGAGTCGTCGTCGCGCGGTCCCTCGCTCATGCGGTCAAGGTATCAGACCGCCCAGATCGCCTCGGCCCGCGAGCGCACGAGCTTGCGGGCGTGCTCGTACTCGGGGAGCGAGCGCAGCGGCGCGAGCACCGGGCAGCGCTCGAGCCAGTCGAGATCGACGAGCACACCCTCGGCGGCTTCGACCATGGCATCGCGCGCGAGCTCCACGAAGCCTCGGAACGCGCTGCACTCGGCGACCAGCTGCAAGAGCAGCGAGACGAAGCGAGGGTTGCGGGCGACCTGCTGGACCTGCGCGAGCCAGGCCTGGACGCCGGCCGCGTCGATCTGCTCGTCGACCAAGATTCGGCCGAAGAACGCGAGCGCGAATTGCTCGGGGGTCGAGCGAGCCAGTCGATCGTAGACCCTGCGGATACGGTCGGCTTGATTGGTCCAGGCAGCCACGCGCAGCTCGAGCATCTGCGCCGGCGTGTCGTTCGTGCGGCTGGAGAGCGAGTAGAAGCGCTCGAGCTCTCGCTCGAATCCGTCGAGGTCACCGCGCAGCGCTCGATAGCGGGCGATGTCCGGCAGCGAGTAGAGCAGCCCGGGGTTGAGGTTGAATGCCAGCTCGAGGTGGCGGATGCCCGGCTCGGGCTGCCCGGCCTCGACCTGCAGCCGGCCGAGGTACTCGTGCGCCGCCGCGTAGGTCGGAGCGATCTGCAGCGCTTGTCGCAGGGCCGCGGCGGCGCGCTTGTAGTCGCCGTTGTGGACCGCATGAATGGCGATCGCCAGCTGGGTCTCGGCCAGCTCCGGCGCCTCGGCCTCGGCCCGCTCGACTGCCTGGCGAGCGAGCGCTGCCCAATCGGGCTCGTCATCGCTGCGGATCGGCAGGAACCACGCCTTCAAGCACGCGATCGCATGGCCGGCGATCGCTGGCTTGAAGCTCGGGGCCAGCGAGAGGGCGGCCTCGTAGTTGGCGACCGCGCCCGTCGGTCCCTTCCACTCCCAGCTGCGCGCGAGCGCCCGCGCCCGCATGTAGACCTCGATCGCCTCGGCCGGGGCCTCGCCGCGGTGGCGGATGTCCTCGAGCTCGAGCCGAAGGGCCTCGGCGATCCGCTTGCCCATCTTGTCTTGCAGCTCGAACACGTCCTCGAGCGCGCCGTCGTAGCGCTCGGACCAGAGCTGAAAGCCGTCCTCGACGGCGAGCAGCCGGGCCGAGATTCGCACGCGCGAGCCGGCGAGCTGCACGGTGCCGTCGACGATCACGTCGACGTTCAGCTCGCTGCCGATCGTTCGAGGATCGCGGTCGGTGGCGTCCGCGAAGCGGGCAGTCGCGCCGCTGCCCGAGACCCGCAGGCCTCGGGTGGTCGAGAGCAGATCGATCAGCTCGTCGCTCAGGGTCTCGGCGATGTAGGCCTCGGACTGCGGCCCCCGATAGCGGAAGGGCAGCACCGCCAGCGCTCGGGCGCTGGTGGAGGGCATCGAGCTCGGCGTCGGAGTTGCGCTCGCCGTCGCGCTGCCGGTCGCGCCCGCGCGCGGCGGCATGGTCATGCCCATCGTGCCCTGATCGTGGCCGCACTCGAGCCGCGCTTGGTCGAGCAGCTCGAGCAGCTGTTTGGCGCTGGCGATCCGAGCGTTGGCCTCGCGCTGGAGCAGGCGCTCGAGCGGCGTGACCAAGCTGGCCGGGATCGCTGGGTCCGCGCGAAAGTCCGGCAGCGGCCGATGCAGCCGCGCCATCGCCATCGCCAGCGCGGTCTCGGCCTCGAAGGGCAGCTTGCCGGTCAGCATCTCGTAGAGGATCAGCCCGAGCGCGTAGAG
>CBFGLP010000440.1:0-2427 GCA_965649595.1 uncultured Myxococcales bacterium
CAACCGAATAGCGCATGCCCCGGGCCTTGCCCTCCCAGGTCACCTTGCCGGTCTCGATCAAGCGCGCGAGCGACTTGCGGACCTGCAAGGCAGTACCGCCGACACGGGCGGTGATCTCGGGGGCCTTGAGCGGGCTCTCGGCCTCCTTGACGACGGTATAGACGGCGTTGTCGTACGCGCGGCGACCTTCGGGGGTGCGGGTGTTGACGGCCTTTGCCTTGCCTTTGCCCTTGCGACCCGGGCTCTTGCGCGGGGCCTCTTCCTCGTGGACATGCGCCGCGGAGCTGCGACCGTTGCCGCGGCTGCCCTCGATGATGTCACCAACCGATATCATTCCGAGCAGGTTGGCGAACTTGCCCTTGCCGAGCTTGGTCAGCTCTGCGAGGGTGAGCTGCGGGTTTTCGCAGACGAGGTTGATGAACACGTCGCGCTCGACGGCTTCCACCGCAGAGTTGAATTCGCGTTCGAAGCTGGACACGCGCGCACGATAGCACGGTGGATTCTGAATACGAATAGTGCCGGGCGGTTTTTTTAGTCCTGCACACTGTGAATCGTCGCAGTCTCCGCGGCGGTGCTCGTTTGGCCGCGAGTATGACCTTTCGGCCAGGGGTGCTCGCCCGAGTGCTCGGATGAGCACGAACGAAGTACGTGCGCACAATCGTCATACTCGGGCTCGCCGGAGCGATTTGGACGAGCTCGCCGATCGGCGTTTTACCGGGCGGCGAGCCGGTTCATTGGAACGATCGGATAGGCACCGTGGGGAGTGAGAGCGCGAATGTGTAGCGGCGATCGAGCGTTCTCCGCGGGTCGAGCTGTGGCCATTTGGCCAATCTCACCACTGTGGTCGAAATGACGCTGGTCCAAGCGGGGGGCCAACGCCCGCCCGCATTGAGTACCCACGCAACTACCGTCGCCAATCGCGGATTTCGACACCTTTCGATCGTGTGGCCAAGCGCGCCGCTCGAGCCTCGGGCGATCCGACGCGAGCAAATCCCCGCAGTGACGCCGCGACGACGACAGTGCTGCGTGGTCGAGCTACCATCGCGGCGATGAACCCCTCGGAGCTGGTCAAAGAGACCGCGCGAACCTTGTTGCGGCACCTGCGAGAGCACCCGGAGGGCGCGACCAAGGAGGATCTGGCCGCGGTCGCCGGGGTGTCGCATCCGTCGATCCAGCGCGCGCTGACATGGTTGCGCGACGCTTGCGACTCGCCCGTCGAGTTCGACCGGGCGGCCAGCCGGTGGGTCCTCAAGGACTCGCATTTCACGTTGCCGCTGACCGACCCCGATCCCGAGGACCTCTCGGCCGTGATGTTTGCAGAAGCCCTGCTCGCGCCCTTCGCCGACGACGAGATCACGATGCGTCTGCGTCGATTGGCCGAGCAGATGGATGCGGAGATACGCGACCGCGGCCGCACGGCGAGCGAGCCGACACGCCCCGGATCGTTGGTAGCCACGCTCACGACCGGCAGTCGCACCAATCCGCGCGTGCTCGCGGTGCTACTCGGCGCGATCGGCAAGCAGGTGGTGCAGATCCGCTATTCGAGCCCGTGGAGCCCCGATGGCGGCGCGCGGCTCCACGACGTCGAGCCTTGGCAGCTGCGCTTGCACGACGGGAACATGTACATGCGCGCCTACTCGCGGACCCACAAGCAGCCGCGCAGCTTCCGGGTGGCGCAGATCGAGGGGGCGGAGGTGATCGAAGGACTGCAGCCGCGCGAGGCCCTGCCAGCTCCCGAGCGAATCTGGGGAGACCACGACCCGGCGTTTGGTATCGACGAGGATCGGCCAGGGTTCGCGGTGCTGCGGATCCGAGCGCCGACGGCTCGGTGGGTGCACCACAACGTCTGGGACCCTGGCCAGGAAGATCACTGGATCGAAGAGGGCCAGCTGCTCGAGCGGCGCGTGGCCTATCGCTCCTGTCGTGAGTTGGCCCGCCGACTCCTCTCGCTCGGGGATGCGCTGGTCCATGTCGAGCCTGAGGAGCTGCGCGAGGCGGTCCTCGGCCACGCCCGCGCGCTGGTCGATCAATTGCAGCCGGAAGGCTAGCTACGGCTGTTACCCTGAGGTCGGTGCAGCGGCGTGAGCAGCCCGGGTCGGCGGACGAGTCACGCGACTCGGACGCGACGATCGAGCGGCACGGGACCTGGGCGGAGCCGAGCCACGAGCCGGGACCAGACGGGAGCGAGCCCGAGCTCGAGGCCGCGAGCGCGCCCAGCTTGGCGGACTCGCAGGAGCTGGTGCGGACACGAGCGCTGCAAGACCGGCTGCGCCACTCGCCCAAGCGACGAGGTCCGCCCGCGCGCCTGCTCGCGCGCGGCGAGACTGTCGGTCGCTACGTGATCCTCGAGCGGGTCGGCGCGGGCGGGATGGGGGTGGTCTACGGGGCTTGGGACCCGGACCTCGACCGCAAGGTCGCGCTCAAGCT
>CBFGLP010000441.1:0-7854 GCA_965649595.1 uncultured Myxococcales bacterium
CAACGACGCCTGCACCAACGCTTGCAAGCTGCCCGCCTGCGGTGACGGGATCCTGCAAGGCCCCGAGCAGTGCGACGACGGCAACGTGGTCGACGGAGACACCTGCACGGCGAGCTGTATGACGCCGACCTGCCAAGGCGCCCAGCTCAACCCGGGCAACGGGATCCTCGGCTGCTGGTACACCGCGCCCGCTCCAGGCATGAGCTGCGCGCAGGTGTGCGCCAACCACGGCGGCTTCGATGCCGTCGCCAGCCAGCACGTCGGCAACGCAATCGGTGTGTTCTTCTGGCCGGCCAAGGCCGACCGCGGCGACTGGGAGGCCATCGAGTGCTCGTCGACCGACAACAACACCAACTGGGGGGCGAACGGGCAGGTGCCGGACCCTAACTGGTCGTTCGGCGCCTGCCATGTCAACTGCGCCTGCTTCCAGTGAGCGGTCTCAGCTCGGCTCGACGCTGCCGTCGGGCGCGTAGTGGATCCGCGACAAGCGAAGCTGCGATTGGAACACCCGCGGCTTGTAGATCGACGTCCCGAGCAGCATCCGCACGCAGTCCTGCAAGCCCTCGGTCACGGCGGGGTGCGGGTGATAGAGCTCGGCCAGCTCGCGGGCGGAGCGATGGTGCTGGATCATCAGGGAGACCGCCTCGAGCATGGTCGAGGCGTGCACACCCAGCGCTCGCATGCCGAGGATCCGCATGTCGTCGTCGTCGCTGACCAGCAGCTTCACGAACCCGTCGGTCTCGCGCATGGCGATCGCTCGGTTGACCAGCGAGTAGTCGTAGACGCCGACCCGGTAGGGGATCCGCTCGGCCTGCGCTTGCTGCTCGTTGTAGCCGATCGCCGCGACCTCCGGGTCGAGGAACATGATCGTCGCGAGGTTGGCGTAGCTGAGCGTGCGCTCGTGCGCGCCGCAGATCCGCTCGGCCGCGTGGCGGCCCTCGATCTCGCCGACGTTGACCAGCGCGATGTCGAGGGTCACGTCGCCAACCGCATAGATGTGCGGGACGTTGGTGCGGGTGTCCTCGTGGACGATGTGGCCGCGCTCCTCCAGCTCGACGCCGGCCGCGTCGAGCCCGAGCCCCTCGGTGTTGGGCTCGCGGCCGATCGAGATCAGCGCCTTCTCGACTCGGATCGTCTCGCGCCCGCCGGTCGCGTGCTCGATCGTGTACTCGACCTCGCCATCGACCTGCTGCATCGAGACCAGTCGGGCCTGGCGATGGATCGTCACGCCCTTGTGCTCGAGGTTGGCCGCGCAGAGGTTGGCCACGTCGATGTCCTCGAAGGGCAGGATCCGCGGCGCGCGATCGATCAGATAGACCTTGGTCCGACCGAAGTTGGCGAAGATCGTCGCGAACTCGCAGCCGACCACGCCGGCGCCGAGGATCACCAACGAGCGTGGGAACGCGCGCAGGTTGCCGATGTGGTCCGAGCTGATGATCGTCTGTCCGTCGATCGGGATGTCCGGCAGCGTGCGCGGGCGCGAGCCGGTCGCGATGATGAAGTGGTCGGCGGTGATCCGACGGCTGGCGCCCGGGTCGGGGCTCTCGATGTGGACCGCGTGCGGCTCGACGAAGCGGGCCGAGCCGCGCACCAACGAGATGCTGCCGGGCATCCCAGGTCGCGGCTCGCCGAGCTCGCGCAGCTGCAGGGCCATCTGCCGAGCCTTCTCGTCGCAGGCCCCATCGACGACCGCTCGGACCTGCGCGAAGTCGGCCTCGACCCGCTCGGCTCGGTAGCCGCGATCGAGCCGCTTGGCGCTGCAGTAGTGGCGCGAGAGCTCCCAGAAGGTCTTGCTCGACAGGGCGCCGTTGAAGATGCCGGCGCCGCCGAGCGGGCCCTTCTCGATCAGGCAGACCTTGCGGCCGAAGTCCCAGCAGCGCATGGCCGCCGCGAAGCCAGCCGGGCCGCCTCCGATCACGCAGACGTCGTAGTCGCGCACGGGCCGAGCCTAACAGGTGGAGATGAGCGTCGGCATCCATTAGCCTGCTAGGGATGTCGACGCTCGTCGTCTACGCGGCGCCGCGAGAGGGCGAGGCGGTCCACCAGGCTCACACGCCGGGACTCCGCGTCGCCTCGCTGGAGCTCGGTGTCGGGAAGGTCGCGTCGACCCTGAGCCTGACCTACGCGCTCGCACTGCGACGGCCCGAGGCGGTGCTGCTGGTCGGCGTGTGCGGGGCTTATCCCGACCGCCACCGCACGCCTGGCTCGCCAGGGCTCGCGGTCCTCGATACCTGCGTGGTTGGCAGCGAGGTCCTGGTCGACGAGGGCGTGCAGACGCCCGCGGGCTTCCTCGCGCTCGATACCATGCGGCTCGGCGAGATCGGTCCGTTTGCGGCGGACGTCGACCTGAGCGCAGGGATTGCCGAGCTGCTCGCGTGCCCGATCGTCGCCGGGGCAACCGTCAGCACCTGCGCGGGCGTCGACGCGCTCTCGCAGGCGTTCGCGCAGCGCAGCGCCGCGCAGATCGAGAACATGGAGGGCGCGGCCGTGGCGATGGTGTGTCGTCGCTTCGATGTGCGCTTTGCTCAGCTGCGTGTGGTCAGCAACCTCACCGGGGATCGCGAGCGGGGCGGATGGGACCTCGAGGGCGCGCTCGCACGCCTGCGCGCAGCGGTCGAGCGCGTGCTCGCGGCGGGCGTGCTTCCCTGACGACGATCGAGGCGTCCCGAACAACGATCGCTCGACGCGGGCGCCGGGCTCGGCTAAGCGACTCCCGAGCATGACCGCGTCGCGCGATCTCGCATTCGGGTTCTCGAGCTGCCCCAACGACACCTTCATGGTCCACGCGCTGGTGTTCGGCGGGGTCGAGGTGATCGATCCCAGCACCGACGAGCCGATCGAGCTGCGGCCGGTGATCGAGGACATCGAGGCGCTCAACCTGCGCGCGCTCGATCCCACGCGGCGAGCCCCGCTGACCAAGATCTCGGCCAGCGCGCTCGCCTACGCGGTCGATCACTACACGGTGCTCGACGCCGGCGCGGCGCTCGGGCGCGGCTGCGGACCGCTGGTCGTGCGCCGCAGCGATCGCAACGAGCTCGGCGAGCTGCGATCGCTCGCGGGCAAGCGGGTGGCGATCCCCGGCGAGAAGACGACCGCCTACCTGCTCTTGCGCGTAGCCTTGGCCGCCCGCGATCCCTCGCTCGCGTTCACGCCCGTGCCGATGCGCTTCGATCGGATCATGCCCGCGGTCGCCGAGGGCCAAGTCGACGCCGGCCTGATCATTCACGAGAGCCGCTTCACCTACTCGAGCCACGGCCTGGTCGAGCTCGCCGACCTCGGCAACGAATGGGAGTCGCTGACCGGGCTGCCGATCCCGCTCGGGGTGATCGTGGCCGCCCGCGAGCTCGGCGAGCCGATGATCGCGGCGCTCGAGCGAGGCCTGCGCGCCTCGGTCGAGCAGGCCTTCGCCGCGCCCGAGCGCCCGCTCCCGTGGATCCGCGAGCTCGCGCAAGAGCTCGACGACGAGGTCTGTCGTCGGCACATCGAGCTCTACGTCAACCAGTTCTCGCGCTCGCTCGGGACCGAGGGCCGGGCGGCGATCGACGAGCTGCTGCGGCGAGGTCGAGCAAGCGGGCTGCTGCCGCCGGGTCGCTCGCCCTGGCGCTGAGGTGGTTGATCAGAACTGCAGTTGCAGTCCACCTGGGCCGCTGCTCAAGCGCGGGCCCTCGCTCGACTTGGCCAGCGTCACCGAGCCGAGGACTCCGAGCAGCAAGAAGGCCGCTTGCATGGTCCCCGCCGCCAGCAGACCGCCGCGCTGCGCTGCCGCACCGACCTCGTTGATTCCATCCTCGAGCGCCCCCGGGATCCCGGGCTCTTCGCTGACCTTCGCGCGCACGTAGCCGATTGCAATGAAGGGTCCGATTACGGGAACGAAGAGCGGCCGTCGAACCTCCGGTGTCGCGCCAATGTAGGTATATGTGGCGATCGTGGCGATCTGCGAGCCGGCGAGCAGCGTGAAACCGGCCGCCGTCATCGCTACGCCCCTGCGCCTGTGTGTGTTGGTGGCTGGCGAGTCGATGCTCGGCTGCGGCCCGCCAGCTGGCTGTGCCGCGAGGACTGGTGCCGGCACGGGACGAGGCTCGGACTCCACGTGCTCGGGCCCTTCGATTGGCCCCCTGTAGGCATCACTAGCGTCGTTGTCTGACTCCGCTGTCGTGCTCGCGGCGGAGCTCTCGTCCGCGGGGACCTGCGGTGGTTCGCTGGCGAACGCGAGCGCAGGAAGCCCGAGCTCGAACGAGAGCGCCAGCGCGAGCACCTGGGAGAGAGGAAGACTCGAGCGCCCACGAGAGCGCCGCTTGTTCATACCGAATGAGTAAGTCATCTGGGACGATCTCGGCTGATCACGCGGGCCACGACGGGCGCCTTTGCAGGTTCGAGGCCAAGCAAGACCACGGATGCCCGATCCGCTTGGAGCCGAGCGGGCGAGCGTGCGACCGTAGACCGGCATGGTCGAGGCCAACGCGATCGAGCAACGGCTCGAGCGACTCCATCACCAGTGGGACGCCTTCGTTGGCGACCGCGAAGCCCGGGTCCTGCGCTGGCTCTTTCGTGACGACGAGCGGCGCATGCTCGAGGCGTTCCTCGCCAGCGAGGAGCACGAGGACGGCGAGCTCCCGGCGCTCTTCTTGATCCTCGACGCTGCCTTCGAGCAGCCGGGTCGCCACGGCCACGAGCTGCGTCGACGCCTGAGCGAGCGCGCGAGCGAGGGGGCCAGCGAGTTCGAGCGGATCGGCCTCGCGCCCTGGCGCAGCCCGATCCTCGAGGCGACCAGCAGCGACATCGGCCTGTTCATGGAGGCTTGCGCGAGCCTGCGTCGGCACCTCGCCGACCGGCTCGAGTGGCTGGTGATCGTGCTGTGGCCCTCGGCGATCGCCGACCCGAGCGCATACGCAGCTTGGCTGCGCCGCGCGGTTCGAGTGGTGCCCGATGGGGTCCGCGTGATCGTGCCGGATCGAGCCGAAGCGCCCCGGCTCGACGGGTTGGCCGAGCAGGCGCCCGAGCGAGTCCGCAGCGTGCCCGCTGACCTCGACATGCCCGCGGCGATCGACGAGCTGGCCCGCGCGGCTCCAGGCGCCGACGAGCCGGGCGGGCGGTTTCGGATCGCGTTCGTGGGCATGAGCAAGGCGCTGGCCGAGGGCCAGCTCGATCGAGCGCGAGCCTTGGCCGAGGAGGCTCAGACGATCGCGATTGCCGAGCAGATGCCCCACCTCGAGGTCGCGGTCGCGTTCGCGCTCGGCAGCGGGCTAATCGGGGCTGGTCGAATCACTGACGCGGTCAGCGAGCTCAACCGCGCCGAAGCCCGCGCCGCCGAGCTCGAGCGAGCGCCCGAGCACGACTGGGCCCCCGGCATGCGCCTGCGCGCGAGCATGGCTCGGGCCTCGGCTCTGGTCGCTGCACGAGCGTGGCCGGACGCCGCCAAGCACTGGGTCGCCGCCGCCGGCCAGGCCAAGACGATCGCGGACGGTGCGAGCGAGCTGGACTGCCTGCGCATGGCTGCCTGGTCGCACGAGCAGGCTAGTGATTGCGACTCGGCCTGGGCGGTCGGTCGAAGCGGCCTCGCGCGGGCGTTCGAGCTCGACGCCGAGACTCGTGCTAGCTCGACCCTTCCGTGGCTGGGTGAGCTCCTGCTGCGCCTGAGCGAGTCGGGTCCGCGACAGGATCAGCGAGGTCGGGTGGTCGCGGAGCTCGGCGACTTGCTCGGCTCGGGCTGGCGCGCACGGCTGCGATCGGGGTCGTGAGCGGGGGCTGAATTGTGGGATCGATGCACGAGTGGCTCCGTCTAACAACGCGAAGCCGCTGGCGCGCTGGCGGTGGATCGAGCTCCGTACGGGCGTTCACGATCGAGGGGTCCGCTGAACGAACAGCATGGTCGCCCGTACGGAGCTCTAGCCGATGGGGTCGCGCGGCCGGGACTATCCCGGCCGCGCAGTTTTGTTCTGCTTTGGCTTCGAGCAAGGCGCCGCCAGCGTGAGCGGAGTCGGATTGCCAAACGCCGCGCCGGGCCCACGCTGTCGATCGTCATGGCCGTCAACCGGATCGACAACAAGGGCGTGCGGGTCCACTGCCCGCGTTGCGACAAGCTCAACCGGCTCCCCTTCGCCAAGCTCGCGCTGACTGGCAAGTGTGGGAGCTGCGGCGCGTCGCTCGAGGGCACCCTCTCGGCCCCGGCCGAGGTGATCGACGAGCGGGCCTTCGCGGCGCTCCTGAAGGAGTCGAGCTTGCCGGTCTTGGTCGACTATTGGGCGCCTTGGTGTGGACCGTGCCGAATGGTCGCACCCGAGCTGGAGAAGGTCGCCAAGCGCAACGCTGGTCGCTGGCTGGTCGCCAAGGTCGACACCGAGCACCTGCCGGCCGTCGGTGCACAGATGGGCATCCAGAGCATCCCTACGATGGCGGTCTACCAGCACGGTCACGAGCTGCGGCGCAGCTCGGGCGCTCGGCCGGCTCACGCGATCGAGAGCTTCGTGCGCGAGGCGTTGGTCGAGTGACCTCGGGCCAGCGCGAGCAGGCGGGTGGGGCCGACGGGCTCCTCGGGTACCCAGGGGACGATCGCCACCCGCTGCGCGTGGCGAGCACTCACGAGCTCGATTTGCTCGAGCTCGGCCGCGATGCGCTGCTCGAGGCAGGGGTCTGACGAGCCAGTGGCTGCGAGGCTGCTGTTGATGACCCAGGCGAAGGGCTCGATGCGAGCGCGACGAAGGTCCGCTTGGAGGCGGGCCGCTTCGGAGACGGGTGTCGTCTCTGCGAGCGTCACTAGGAGAATCTTCGTGTAGTCCGGATCGCGCAGCCGCATGAGCGGCGTGATGATGCGGCCCGACGCTTGGCTCGCCTCCGGACCGGTTCCGATGAACTGCCGGTGATACGAGCCGGTCGTGTCGAGTAGAAGGAGCGTGTGCCCCGTGGGAGCCGTGTCGAGGACGACGAAGCTCGAGCGGGCCTGCGAGACGATCCTAGAGAACGCCGCAAACACGGCGACCTCCTCGTAGCAGGGCGAGCGAAGGTCCTCCGCGAGCAGGGCCTTGCCGGCCTCGTCGAGCTTCGAGCCGCGCGTCGCCATCACTCGGTCCACGTAGGCCTTCATCTCGGCGGCTGGATCAATGCGGCTGATCGTCAGGTTGTCGACCGCTCCGTCGAGCGTCGAGGCGACGTGGGCCGCGGGGTCGGTGGTGCTCAGGTGCACGTGGTGACCGCGCGACGCCAGCTCGGCGGCGATCGACGCGGCGATCGTCGTCTTTCCCACGCCGCCTTTTCCCATCACCATGACGAGGCCATGGCCGGGCGCTGCGAGCTCGTCGATCAACGACGAGAGAGGCGGGAGCGATGGCCTGACCGACTCGGCTTCGGTGCGCCTCGGGGCCGAGAGGGCTGCGGACGCACGATCATCGAGAATGGCGCGCAGCGCTGGTAGGCCAACCATGTTGAACGCGCGCAGAGGCACGTGCATCGTGGGCAGCCCTCGGAGTCGAGCTGGCATCGCGGCGAGGGCCGCTCGTCCGCGCTCCTCCAACGCGACGGCGACGAGATCGGATCGATCGGCAGCCTCGAACACCGCGTTGATCACGAGCTCTTGGTTCGCGATGCCGATCGCCTCCAGCTCGCCCGACGTTCGCTCGACCTCCCGCAGCGCGGCGCGATCTGGCCGGGTCACCAGCACGATGGTGGTGCGAGCGCTGTCAGCCAGGGCTTCGACCGCCGCAGCGAAGCGTGTCTCCTGCATCTTCAGCCCCGTGTGTGGCCCGAGACACGAAGCTCCTTGCGTGGTCGACTCGAGGAACTCGGTCCATGTCCGCGGTAGGCTGAGCAGCCGCAGCGTGTGCCCGGTGGGCGCGGTGTCGAACACCACGTGGTCGAAGA
>CBFGLP010000442.1:0-5481 GCA_965649595.1 uncultured Myxococcales bacterium
TCCGGGGGAGGATTCGTCCGTGAGCGTTGGTTGCGCTCGCCCGGCACCTGGGAGGCGTGCATCCCGCTCGGCACCTGGGGGGCTGCCTCGAAGGCACAGCAGCCACTGATTGCTGGAGCTCGGCTGCACGGGCCGCCTGACCAAGGGCACGAGGCCGAAGCGCTCGGCGAACTCGCTGGCGATCCGCTCGGCGTCGACGAGATCGTCGTTGCGGTGGTGCTCCAGGCGTGCGCTCGACCGCTCGGCTCGGCGCGCGTGCTCGCGGGTGCGAGCGAGGCCGAACGCGACGTTGTCGACCAGCGTGAGCGTGCCGCCCGAGCGCACGCGCGGGAGCAGCTCGGCCAGCACCGCCCGGGGATCGACGAGGTGGTTCCACGAGCGCAATACCAGCACGTGATCGAAGCGGCGATCGTCGGGGAGATCGAGATCCTCGGCTCGGCAAGCGCGGAGATCCGCCCAGGGCCAGCGCTCGCGCAGGCCCGCGATCGCGCGCTCGTCCGGGTCGATGCCGACGTAGCGGATCTCCCCGGCCTCGGCGAGCGGCGCGAGCAGGTCGGCGTAGGGACCCTCGCCGCAGCCGAGCTCGAGCACGTCGCCGCGCAGCTCGGCGAGCAGCTCGCGGACAGCCGCGTCGTCGCGGGAGAACACGTCCTCGAAGCGCGGCTCGAACATGCCGGTGCAGCGCTCGCGCTCGGTGCAGCCCTCGCAGATCGGGCTGCGGACCAGTTGCACGAGATCGCGGGCGAAATCGTCGGGCGCGTGCTTGCGAGAGGCGTCGAGGTAGATCTGCCCGAGCCCGTGCTTGATGGTGGAGATCTCGTGATCGGAGAAGTCGCGGGTCTCGGTTCGGAAGCGGGCTACGCGGGCGCCGTTGCGGACGAACAGGTCACGGCCGCGATCCCAGGGCGTGACCCCCTGCCCCCGCTGCAGCGGACAGTCCTCGTGCGAGCCGCCCTCGAACGCGATGCTGACCAGCTTCTCGAGCCGATAGTTGAACGAGTTGCTGCGCGGCTGCCCGTGGACCGGGCGCAGCTCGTCGGCCCCGAAGCTCTCGTGATAGCCCTTGTAGAGGCCCGGGCAGGGGCCCGCGAGCGCGCACCCACGGCAGGGCTCGGGCTGGATCTTGTTGAAGTCGTCGACCGGGAAGAAGTCGGCCTCGCCGACCTCGATCATGGTCCGGTACTGGTGAGTCTTGAGGTCGTCGAAGCGATCCTCGAGCCCAGGCATCAGGCAGAGCGGCAGCGCGCCGTGCGAGAAGGTCGGTCCCTGCTGACCTCGCGCCGCGACCTGACGATCGCCGTAATGGATCGCCTCGCGGACCCGCTCGGCCACGTACGCGACCCGAGGCATGAGGTGGTCGAAGAGCTTGTCGCCCCCGCCCTTCGGCTCGACCATCGAGAACTTGACCGCGACGTCCGGGTAAGGAAGCAGCGCGTCGACCAAGCCCTGCAGGTGATCGACGTTGTGGCGGGTGATCACGCAGTTGACCGAGAGATCGATGCCGCGCCCCGAGAGGTTCTTGATCGCCTCGTACGCCGCGTCGAAGGCGTCGCTGCGAACCATTAGGTTGTGGATCTTGCGGGTGCCCCCGTGCAGCGAAAGATAGACGTACTTGAGCCGGCGCTCGAGCAGCTTGTCGACCAGCTCGCCGTACGCGAGCATCTGACCGTTGGTCACGAGACCGAAGTCGAGCCCGAGCGAGGCGCTGAGGCTGGCCCAGTGGAGCAGCTCCGGCCGAATGGTCGGCTCGCCGCCCGAGAGCACGATCATCGTGTGACCGAGCGCCGCGGCGCGATGGATCTTCGCGTCGACCTCGGCGGTGCTGCCTTGCACGTGTCGGACCTCGAGCGTGTGGCAGAACGAGCAGTGCTCGTTGCACGCATACCCGACCTTGATCAGCGCCTTCACCCAGCGGGACTTTACAGCCCCCCGCAGGCGTCGTGCACTCAGCCACGCACGGCCGCTGCGCGGCCGCGAGGTCGCGTAGCGACCCGCTTCGCGCACTTCGTTGTCTGGTTCCGGGTTCGCATGCGTCCGTCTGGCCCCCGGTGGGGGCAATTTTCGAGCGTCTTCGCGCACCCCTGGAAACAGGCGGAGCGCTGCGCTCTGGGCGAAGAATGCTCCAGTTGGATGGAAGTGATCCGGGAGTGCTGTCTTCACGGGTTCAGCGCGGCCGATGGCGCTCTAACTTTGCTTGACTGGGAGGCCCGCGCCGGGATAGCGTTTTTTCCGCTGGAGTCCCATGGCGTACGAGCAATCGACCCCTGACACTACCTTGATCGGCCGTCGTCAAGCCCTGTGCACCCTCGCTGGCATCGCCTCCGCTGTTGCGGGGATCAGCCTGTTCGGCATCGGCACTGCCCAAGCCGCCGAAGCCCCCGCGCTGGATGTCCACGAGACTGAGCGGTCGCTGGTAAGCGCCGACGAAGCGCTGCTTCGGGCCGAGCAAGCTGCCACCGAAGACCGCGAGCTGGCGATGGCCCACGCGCTGATCCCCTCCGACCTCGACGTCGGCAAGTGGTCGATCGAGCGAGTCTATGCGCCGCGTCTCGGTGCGATCGCGGTGGTCATGCGGACCCCTGACAACCGCCCCTTCCAGATCGACGTGCTCCGTCGCGACGACGCCGTCGCCGGCATCGCCGAGACCCGCAACTTCAGCCTGTTCGTGGCCAACAGCGGCGACGGCTCGACCTCGACCGACGAGTGGCAAGCGCGTGGCGCCAAGGTGCTCGCGCATCAGATCCGCCACCGCGAGCACGCGGGCGTCCCGGCGCCCGAGCTGCTGACCTTCCGCGAGCGGCAGGGTCGCTTCCCGCTCGGCCAGTTCGGCGTGCTCGGCTGACGGGCGCCCGCTACCCTCGGCTCTCGCCGATCCGAGAGCGCTGACATGGGACTCACGAACCCCGTCTGACGACGGGGTTTTAGTGTTTTAACTGAGCCTGCCAGCTCCAATGCCGCCCTCACCCTCCCGAGCGATCGTTCGCCTGACCACCGAGTGCGACAACTCGTGTGGGTTCTGTGCTCAGGCGGGAGTCGAGCCCTTCGGCCCGGACGGGCCGACGGAGCCCTCATCACCACGCGACATCGATGCGAGCGAGCTCGCTCGTCTACGCCAACAACATGACGAGCTGACCTTCATCGGCGGCGAGCCGACGCTCGCGCCTCGCTTGGTCGAGTGGATCGCGGAGGCTCGCGACGCGGGCTTTCGAGCGATCGGGCTGCAGACCAACGCGGGCTCGCTCGCGGACGATCCCGATCGTCTCGATCAGCTGGTCGAGGCGGGGCTTGGCGATCTCCAGCTCTCGATCCACGCTCCGACGGCGATCGCCCACGACTTTCACACCGGGCGCGCGGGCAGCTTCGATGGCGCGCTGGCCCTGCTCGGTCGAGCCCAGCGCCTCGGGCTGACCTGCGTGGTCGCGACGGTGATCACCCGCTCGAATTTTCGCGAGCTGCCGCGCATGCCAGCGATGCTGCGGCGCTCGGGCGTGGCGGCGTGGTTGCTCGAGGTCGTGCGCCCCTTTGGTCGCGCGGGAGCTGACTTTGCCCGAGTGGTGCCACGCTTCGGCATGGCGCTGCCTTGGACGCTGCACGGGCTCGAGCAGGCACGCAAGGTCGATCTCCCCGCGTGGATCCGTGGCGCGCCCATGTGCGCGCTCGGTCCTTTCGTGAGCCACGCGAGCGAGCTGTGGCGAGCCGAGCAGCCGCGCGTTCATCCGCCTGTCTGCGAGCCCTGCCCTGCCCGCCAGCGCTGCGTCGGTGTCGATCGCCGCTACCTCGATCACTTCGGCACCAGCGAGATCGATCCGCGGCGGCTCGACGCCGCGGTGAAGCGCCACCCCGCGTCCGACCTCGGGCGCGAGCGACTCTTGCGGATGTTCGTCGGCGTGGGCGAGCTGGTCGAGCCGCTAGCCGAACGAAGCGAGCGCGGGAGCACGAGCGACGCTGCCAGCAAACATCGCCGCCTCCCGGTGCTCGCCAAGGGCGGCTCGCAGCAGGCAGAGTCGGTCGAGAGTGAGCCCGAGTGATCCGCATGCAGCCCCTCGCGCCGCCCCACGACCTCACGATCCCCGAACATGGCTCGACCACCGCGCGCGACATCCTTTCCCGCGCGATCCGTCGAGCGCTGCAGGACCTCGGTCGCCTAGCGAGCACACCCGGTGATCCGGAGCTCGCCGCGTTCAAGCCGATCCTCCAGCGAGTGCTGAGCGAGAGCCCCGGCGCCCTCGCCAGCGCGCTGCGACAGCCAACCATCGGCGGCTTGCTCCGCTGTCTGCGACGGCGGGTCCCCGAGCTGCCCTTCTCGAGCGGTGTCGCCGAGCTGCTCGCGACCCTCTACACCGATCTCGCCCACGCGGACGCGCTGCCCTCGGGTGTGGTCCTGCGTCGCTTGCCGAGCACGATCCTCAGCCTCGTCGCGCGCAAGCGGGTGATCGTGCCGCCCGCCACGACACGGGCCGAGTTCGGCCCCGGTCGAGTTCGCTTGTTCGGTGCAGGTTCGGTCGTCGAGATCGATCTCCACACACCGGATCCCGAGCCGAGCTTCCACCCGATCGCCCCCGATCTCTGGCTCGCGCTCGCCGACAACAACCCGCTGGCGATGTTCGAGGCCCACCCCGACAAGCAGGGCAACGCGATCGATCTCGGCGGGCATCCGATCAGCGAGTGGACTTCCGTGCTGAGCGAGGCGCTCGAGCTGATCGCTCGCTACATGCCGGACCTCCGCCGCGAGATCGATCTCTACTTGCGCCTGGTCGTGCCGGTCGGCTTCGACGCCCAAGCTCACCTCTCGGCCTCGTACCAAGAGATCATCGGCACCGTGTACATGAGCCTGCACCCGCAGCGCATGACCATGGTCGAGGCGTTGATCCACGAGTTCCAGCACAACAAGCTGCACGCGTTGCTCGAGCTGGATCCGCTGCTGCACAACGCCTTCTCGCCGCTCTACACCTCGCCGGTGCGCCCCGATCCGCGCCCCTTGCAGGGCGTGCTGCTGGCCGTGCATGCCTTTCAACCGGTCGCGCGGCTCTACCAGCACATGCGCGAGGCAGGGCACCCGGGCTGCGATCAACCAGACTTCGAGCGTCGCTACGCGCAGATCGTCAAGGGCAACCACGAGGGCGCCACGGTGCTGCTCGAGTACGGTCAGCCGACGCCGATCGGTCGTGGGTTGCTCGACGAAATTCGCCGCTGGGACGAGGGGGTGGGGTTTCTTTAGGCCCCCGCAGGCGCTGTGCACTTAGCCACGCACGGCCGCTTCGCGGCCGCGAGGTCGCGCAGCGACCTCGGTGGGGCGCTGGATCCTTTGCCCCGTTTGGCCCTCCCCGATCAAAGGACCAACCTCAAACGGCAAAGGCCGCGGAGCGGCCGAGGAATCAGTCAGACCTGAGGGCGGGGGTTCTCTGTCGGGCTTTGCCCGATCGGGCGTGCGATCGAAGGACCCACCCTCAATCGGAAAAGGCCGCGGAGCGGCCGAGGAAT
>CBFGLP010000443.1:0-8149 GCA_965649595.1 uncultured Myxococcales bacterium
CCAAGCGGACGACTGCGAACCCGACGCCAGCCCACCGAGCTCGCAAAGCGAGCTCGCGGCCGCGAAGCGGCCGTGCGTGGCAAAGTGCACGCCGCCTGCGGGGGGAAAAAATAGATCGGCCCCGACGGGGTGTAGCCTCACCCGTCGGGGCCTGGGACCGGCGCGCTCGAGCGCCGGCGCCGGGTTTGTCTCGATCAACGACAGTTACCACCACCGACGAGAAAAGCCCGCGTCATTCCATTAGACCACGGCCCCAAGAGGGAAGCGGAGCCGCCGGGGGATGATCCCGGATCTCGGGCTAAAAGATGGTGGAGAGAGAGATGATCGAGGACCCGGCTGTGAGGTTGGGAGAAAGATTGAGCTTGATGGATCGGCCAATTCGACCGACTTCCGTTCCTGGCCGCGACATCACCCCAAACTGCGGGGTAGATCGATGCCGGCGTCTACCGATTCCGCCACCTCGACATACGAGAGAGTGTCGAGGGAAGGATTCGAACCTTCACCGACCAGGTGGTCCCGTCACGATGACGATGAGCTCGAGCTTGCTCCCTTCTGGGAATTCTCCTCGATTGCGAGGTTAGGTCTCCGCGAACACGTAGTCGAGCAATGCCTTGGCGTCGCGGCGCTGGCACTCGCGGGTGTTGGCCTCTTCGCGCGCCGACTTGACGGCGTTGGACAGCTTCTCGATCCGTCGCAGCAGCTGCTTTCGAACCTCACGCGGGATCGCGCCCGAGCGCTTGACCGTGGTCACGTAGCCGACGATCTGGTCCTCGGTGATCAGCTGGGTCTGGGCCGGGTGCTCGACGGTCGCGGGGTACAGCACGATACCCTTTTGGATCTTCTTGGTCCGGTGCCGCTTGGTCGGGGCCGAGACGAACACGCCGCGATCGTTGGCGTCCTCGCGCCACTCCTCGGCGCTGTCGAGCTCGACGATCCGCTCGACCATCGTCTGGATGTCCTTGAGCTGCTTCTCGAGGAAGAGCAAGAAGGTGGTCGGGACCTGAGCCATCAGCACGTTGCCGTCGACGACCACGTCGGCCTTGGCCTCGCAGTTGGCGTAGTCCTTGGTAGCGACGATGTCGAACAGCTCGTTGAGGTTGCGGTGGATGCTCTGTAGCACCTCTCGGCTGTTATATTGGACGCGCTTTTGCTCGGTCGGGAATTGCTCGCCGTCCTCGGCGATTGGCTCGTAGGTGGAGACGAATCCGTTGAGCAGATCGGGCTTTCGGCAGGCCTTGTCGAGCTCGGTGATCTCGGTGAAGACGCGCTTTTTGAGCTCGCTCTCGATTGAAAGGACTTGATTCAGACGCATGGCAAACCACTCCTTCGGCCGTCGGTGGCGTTTGGCCTCGCTCGACAGGCAGCGACCGGGCGCGCAAGGTAGCGCAACGATCGGTGCGCGCAAGCGGGAGTGTCGCCTCCGAGCGGGCGCTCGGACATGCGTTAACCCGGGCTCCGCCGCCGGCTCGGCTTGCCGGGATAGGGGGCTCGTGTCCTGCTCCCGAGGATGAGCGAACCCGCTCCAGCGCACTTCGACGAGCCGCCCGATCGCGGGCGCCGAGCCCTGCGGCTCCGCGACCTGCCCATGCGTGGCTGGAAAGACATACTGCTGCGCGTAAAGCAGCAGGTCAGCGAGGACAACCTCGATTTTGTTGCGGCGGGTATGGCCTTTTATGCACTGCTCGCGATCGGCCCCGCTCTGGCGGCAGTGGTAGCGATCTACGGTCTGTTCGCCGAGCCAGCCGACGTTCACGACTTGCTCGGGCAGGTGCTCGGCCTCGCGCCCACGGCCGGGCGGCAAGTGTCTGCCGAGCTGCTCGGTCGGGCGGTCGCCGAGGCCCCGACCTCGCTGACCTTTCGAGCGGTCGGCAGCATCCTGTTGAGTGTTTGGAGCGCCAACCGGGGCATGAAGGCGCTGATCATCGGGGTCAACATCGCCTACGACGAGCAGGGGCAAAAGCGCGGGTTCATCCGCGAGAACCTGGTCAGCCTCACGTTCATGCTCGCGGCGG
Organism: uncultured Myxococcales bacterium; assembly: GCA_965649595.1. GTDB lineage: Bacteria > Myxococcota_A > Polyangia > Nannocystales > Nannocystaceae > Plesiocystis. The sequence continues at coordinate 2,013 of CBFGLP010000443.1, forward strand.
TGATCGGCTTCGTCATCGCGGCGTTTTGCGTGGTCGCGCTCCCGCACCTGCTGCGGGCGAGCTATGTGACCGCGTGGCTGGCCTGGATCTTGTCGATCCTGCGCTGGCCGCTGCTGTTCTTGCTGTTCTTGCTAGCGATCGCGGCGCTCTATCGCTGGGGGCCGGTCCGCCGACCGCCTCGTTGGCGCTGGGTCTCGCTCGGATCGGTGGTCGCAACCATCGGTTGGCTGCTGGCCTCGGCCCTGCTCTCGCTCTACTCGACCTACATCAGCGACTTGGAGTCGGGCTACGGCCCGATCGGTGGGTTCGTGGCCCTGCTCTTGTGGTTCTACGCGAGCGCGTTCGTGGTCCTGCTCGGCGCGGAGCTCAACGCGGAGATCGAGCACCAGACCGCCGAGGACACGACGGTCGGCGAACCAAAGCCGCTCGGCGAGCGAGGTGCGTACGTCGCCGACACGATCGGTGAGCCGGCGACGTAGAGCCGACGGGCTTCGGAGGACAGGCCGGTTGGCGGATCATCGATGGCAGCGCATCCGCGGGTGCTGGCGAGCGCCCGTGCGGGGGTCGTGGGCGCTCGAATGGACTCGGCCGGCGTCGAGCTGAACGAGGATCAGCGTCGAGTCGGTGACGATCGCGAAGCGCTTACCCTCGGGATCGACGGCGACGTCGCGCAACCAGCCGACGTCGGCGCGAACGATCGAGCACAGCGCGTTGCCGTGCGAGGCGGTGGTCAGCGTGATCTGCCAATGGCGGTGCAGCGAGGTCGAGAGGGCGAACGCGTCGCCGGCCTCGTTGGCGGTCGAGGGCGGGAGGTCGTAGCCGGTCCAGCGATCGATCGGACCCTGAGCCGGGGATCGTGAGATGCGGGTGAGCGTGTGCGTGGGGCCGGGGCCGTCGAGGCGGATCGTGCCCTCGGGAGGGGGATCGGGGCGCTCGATCTCGACGCGGAACAAGCTCGAGTCGGAGCGCTGGAGTCGTTCGGCGGTCGCTGCTGAGAGATCGAGCCGCTCCCACTGCGCGGTCTCGTCGGTGTCGGCGAGCGAGTAGCGGTGCACGCTGGCGTCGGCGCACAGGAGATAGAGGTGCTCGGCGAAGATCTCGATGTCGAGGTGGCTCGCGCAGGGGGTCGGGCGCTGGGCGATCGGGGTGGCGGTGGTCGGATCGAGGATCCATACCTCGGGCGTCGAGGTGACGACGTAGGCGTGAGCGCGATCGAGCGCGACGCTGGTCGCGAGCTGAGCGGCCGCTTGGTCGCGCGAGTGGGCGCAGCCGAGCGCGAACAGGCTCGCGAGCACGATCGGCGGTCGCATCGATTCGAGTATCGCCGAGCTCGAACCGAGAATTCGCGAGTGGAGTCGATCGAGGCTTCAGAGCTGTTTGCAACGCACTGAGAGGGGAGCTCGTCGGCCGCTGGGGAGCTCGAACACGCCAGCAAAGCCGGTGACCCAATTGGCTCGCGGATGCGCGAGGACGAGGCGCGAGCGGCCGCGGCGATCGATGACCACCGCGGCGACTTCGCTGGAGAACTCGGCGAGCGAGAGATCGTGGACGAGCGCGCCGGGCAGGCGCAGTGAGCAGCTCAGCTCGCCGGCCTCCGTGCGTGCCACGATCTCGGGCCCGCGACGCAGCGAGAGCGCGTGGACGGACCAGCCCTCGAAGGCGACGAAGCTGGCGACTCCGACCTCGTTCGGACCACCTCGTGCCGGGCCGCGGAAGCGATCGAGCATGATCGAGTGCTCGGGGGAGACTTCGGCGCGTGCAGCAACGGGCGTCAGCCCACCCTCGGGCGTGACCGCGAGCAGCATGGCATCGCTGCGCTGCAGCGCGGTGGCGACGACCGCCTCGATCTCGACGCTGGTCCAGGCGTCTGCGTCGACTTGGCCGCCGTGCTCGGGCTCTCGCTGGCGGAAGATCTGCCCGTCGCTACACAGGGCGAACAGGTCGCCCTCCCAGACGTCGAGATCGACGTACTCGGAGCAAGGACCGCCGAGCGAGCGCGGGTCACCTCCGGTGAGCCCCTTGCGTCGCGTGAGCGGGAGCGAGCGCAGGGTGTCGCCCTGCGCGACGTAGAGCTGCTCGCCGAACGATGACAGCGCGACCGCAGCGGGAGGTTGAGTTCGGGGCGACGCGTGGCAGCCAAACACGAAGGGCTGCGTCAGGAGCGTTGCGACGACGCAAGACAGGCGAGAGGCTCGAGTCGACATACGAATCTTCACGCTTGCATCGCCTCGCCCCGATCGAAGGTGTTTAGAGGCTGCGGCCGTCGTAGTGTACGACCTTCAGGCTGTCGACATCGACGTCGTCGAGGCAGCGCACGTTGACGGCCCGCATGTCGCTCCCGTCCGGCGCGGTGCCGGTCGCGAACGACCGGACGCCGCAGACCGGGCAGAAGTAGTGGTGGATGACGTGCTTGTTGAATTGGTAGTCGGTCAAGGGCGGGGAGGGCTCGCTCAACAGCTCGAACTCGCTCGCGGGGACGAAGCTGAGCAGGGTGCCAGTCTTCGAGCAGATCGAGCAGTTGCAAGCGCCGACCTGGGCGAGGTCGGTGCGCACGCGAAAGCGGACGTTGCCGCAGTGACAGCCGCCGGTGTGGGTGGGAAGCTCGCTCATGGCCGGATCGTGGCGGCCTCGGCCGCTCGGGTATTGTAAAAACCCGTCAGGCATGCGCCCGCGAGCCAGCGTCAGTCAGCGAGGCGTGCTCAACCCCGAGGCCGCCGCCCGGCACTTCGAGCTAGAGCGGCACCCACCGGCCGAGGATCTGGCCTTCTTCGTCGAGCGGCACTGGATCATCCGCTGGGACCTGCGCGGGCGCGATCCCTACGTGCAGGAGACCCTGCCGCAGCCTTGCGTCAACTTGGTGCTCGAGGCCGACCGCGCGGCGATCCACGGGGTCGGGACCCAGTGCTTTCGCGCGCGGCTCGAGGGCGAGGGGCAGGTGTTCGGGACCAAGTTTCGACCGGGCGCCTTCTTTCCCTTCATCCAGCGACCGGTCAGCGAGCTGTGCGACCGCGCGATCGATCTCGTCGATCTGTTCGGCGACGAGGCGCGCACGCTTGGACCCACGGTGCTGGCGAGCCGCTCGAGCGCCGAGCAGCTCGCGATCGTCGAGGCGTTCTTGCGCCCGCGCCTGCCCGCGCGCGACCCCAACGTGGCGCGGGTGGTCGGCGTCGTGCAGGTCGCCCTCGACAACCCGGAGATCACCCGCGTCGAGCAGCTCGCGGCGCTAGTCCACGAGTCGCCGCGAACGATGCAGCGGCTGTTTCAGCGCTACGTCGGCGTGAGCCCCAAGTGGGTGATCCGCCGCTTTCGCCTGCACGAGGCGGCCGATCGGATCTCCGCGGGGGAGATCGTCGACTGGTCTGCGCTCGCGCAGGCGCTCGGGTACTTCGACCAGGCCCACTTCAGCAAGGACTTCAAGGCGCAGCTCGGGCGCTCGCCGAGCGAGTACGCGACGCAGGTCCGGCGGGCATGAACGCGAGCGCCCCGAGCCTGCGAAGCGCGGGCTCGGGGCGTGGTTCTAGCCTCTGAAGGTCTCAGGCGGCCTGATCGAGCGCTGGCCGACTCTGACCTGGCAGCTCGAAGGGCGCGTCGATCAGCTCGCCGCGGCCCATCCGACGCAGCCAGCGAACGTGCGAGCGCACGGCCGAGAGCAGCGAGGGGGTGCTGCGGTAGCGGACGCCGTACTCCTTGCAGACCTGCTCGACGACCGGCGCGATCACGGCGTAGTGCACGCTCGAGATGCGCGGGAACACGTGGTGGATGGCCTGGAAGTTCAGGCCGCCGACGTACCAGGTGATGAAGCGGTTGGTGGGCGCGAAGTCGACGGTGGTCGCGAGCTGGTGACGGGCGAAGTCCAGCTCGATCGACTGGCCGGGCGCGAGCCGATCGAGCGGGATGAACTCGGCCTCTTCGACGCAGTGGGCGAGCTGGAACACCAACGAGAGGGTCACGCCGCCGATGAACTGCGACACGAAGTAGAAGAGCAGGCCCTTGGCCCAGCCGAGCACCAGCACCGGGACGACGATCATCCACAGCAGGTGCACGAGCTTGCCGCCGATGAACAGCGCCAGCTCGCTGCCGCGCGGACGGGCGATCGCAGAGTTGCCGACGCGGCCGCGGATCAGCTCGCGGTAGTCGTCGAAGAAGAACCACTTCACACCGATCATGCCGTAGAGGATCGGCAGGTAGATGTGCTGCATGCGGTGGAACGCGTAGTGCTTCTGGCTCGGCGCCAGGCGGGCGAGCGGCTGCAGCTCGATGTCGTCGTCGGCCCCCTCGATGTTGGGGTAGGTGTGGTGGACGACCCCGTGCTTGACCCGCCAGACGTAGGAGCTGCCGCCGACGAAGTCGAGCACGGCCCCGGACGCACGGTTGAGCCACGCGCGATCGGAGAAGGCCTTGTGCCCGCCGTCGTGCTGGACGCCCATGCCGAGGCCGGCGATCGCGAAGCCGACGATGATCGTGCCGACCAGCCAAGGCGCCCACGCGAGCGGGCCGGCGACCATGCTGGCCGAGCCGAGCACGAGCGCGTAGCCGAGCGCCCACGCGCCGAACATCACGAGGGTCTTGCCGATGATCCGCCAGCCGCCGTCGCGCGGGCGGCCGAGCGCAGCGAGCTGGGCGTCGACGCGGCGACGTAGCTCGGTTTGAAACTCGGAGCGGGTTTGAAAGCGGATGCGCTCGTCCTTCACCGATCGGGAGTCGAGCACCGCGGCGATCGTTGGGAAAGAGCCACAGGGTCGCTTCGACAGAACGAAGACACGACCGACAGACTCGTGACTGGTGCGAGAAAGACGCGACGGTCTGATTCGAATCTGTGACGTGATCTAGAGCTCCGGAGCTGCGCGCATGCGCTCGTGAGAGATCGACTCAACCCTTCGGTCCGGACGGACCGACTCAGCCCTCGAGCAACGCCTGCGCGGCATCATGCCCGCTCTGCACCGCGCTCTCGATCGTCGCGGGCAGGCCGGTCCGGACCCAGTCGCCCGCGAGCAAGAGGCCCGGCAGCGGGCTTCGGGTCGCGGGCCGCCGGTGATAGGTGCCGGCGGCGTGACTGATCGTCGCGCGCTTCTCCTTGACCACGCGGAATGCTCGGATGTTTGCCCCGTGTCCGGGAAAGAAGCGCGCGAGCTCACCGATGAACAGCTCGCGCAGCGCCTCGGGTTGATCGTGCACGAAGCTGCGCGCGCCCGAGATCGTGACCGAGAGCAGGCTGCCGGAGCCGTCGACCCGGCGACCTTCGATCTTGTCGCGGTCCCACAGCCAGTGCATCGGGCTGGCGACGAGCCCGACGAAGGGCCGATCGAGCAGCGGGCGATCGAGCGTGACCCAGAGGTTGACGATCGGCGAGCTGTCGAGCCGCGCGACGTCGCGGAACACCAGGTGGTTGCGAGCAGCGTCGGGCAGCAGCTCGAGCAGGGCGTGGGGTGGGATCGCGGTGATCACCGAGCGGGTTGCGATCCGCTCGCCGGACTTGAGCAGGACGCCCGCGACCCGCCCCTCGGCGTCGAGCTCGAGCTTGCGGACCGGCGCGGCGAAGCGGACCTCGTGGCCGCGCTCGTGCAACCACGCGACCGAGCGATCGACGTAGACCTGCGAGAGCGGCCGCGTGGGCACGCCGAGGCTCGACGCGTCGCGCGTGGCCATGAACGCCCGCTCGAGCACCGCGACCAGCATCGCCGCCGAGGCGACCAGCGGATCGTCGTTGAGCACCGCCCAGATCAGCGGCTCCCAAAAGGCGTGGCGAATGGCTTGGGTCTGGCCCATCCGACGCAGCCACGCGTCACAGGTCTCGTTGTCGTCGGGCCGCTGGATCTCGCCCTGCAGCAGCAGGCCTGCCCGCAGCGCGGCGAGCCGGTGGACGATGCCGAGCCCACGCATGCGCAAGAGCCCGGCCGCGAGGTGCAGCGGGGCGGGCAGGGCCGGGCACTCGAGATCGATCCGCTTGCCGCCGGGCTTGACCATGTGGACCGCGAGGTTGCGCTGGAACTGCACGACCTCCCGCTCGGCTCCGAGCGTGCGCAGGAACGCGAGCGTCTCGCGATAGCAGCCCATCACCAGGTGCTGGCCGTTGTCGATCTCGCGCCCGGTGACCTGATCGTGGAACGAGCGCGAGCGACCGCCCCCGTGCTTGGTGG
>CBFGLP010000444.1:0-5348 GCA_965649595.1 uncultured Myxococcales bacterium
AGGAGCTGCGCACGATCGTCGCGCAGAGCGATTTCAGCGACTGTCGCTTCTCGAGCAACCACGCGAGCAACTACCTGCCCCTGCGCGGGACCTTGCCGCACGACAAGCAGGCGATGCTCGCGGTGCTCGACGAGGTGATCGCCCGCGGCGACGAGCGCCTGCTCAAGCCCGAGCGGCTGCGGGCGCTTTGAGGCTGCCAGCCCGGTTCGCCGCCGCGAACAGCTCGTGACGCCAAGTAGCGAAGCTGGCAGGCTCGCTGCATGTCCCGTCTTCGAGTCCTGGTCGCGGGCGCCTCGGGAGCGCTGGGTCGGCTCATGGTGAAGGAGGCGCTCGCACGAGGTCACCAGGTGGTCGCGCTCGGGCGCGACCGCGCTCGTCTGATCGCGAGCCTGCCCGCCGAGGTCGAGCTGCAGGTCGTCGAGCGCTGGAGCTCGGACGCGCTGGCCCCGGCGCTCGCGGAATGCGACGCGGTGCTCTCGAGCCTCGGGGCCAGCGTGAGCCCCTCGATGGGTGCGGGCCGAGCTGGCTATCTCGCGGTCGACTGGCCACTCAACCAGGCGCTCGCCGACGCGGCCGCGAGCGCTGGCGTGCGTCGCTTCGTGTACGTGTCGGTCGCCGGTCACGACGATCCCGAGGCCGCCAAGCTGGCCTACTACCGAGCTCACGAGCGAGTGGTCGCCCACCTCGGCTCGCTCCCACTCGAGCGGGTGATCATCCGTCCGACCGGGTTCTTCTCGGCCCTGACCGCGTTCGTCGACATGGCTCATCAGGGCAAGGTCCCGCAGATCGGCGACGGCTCGGCTCGCTCCAACCCGATCGCCGACGCGGACTTGGCCCGGATCTGTGTCGACGGGCTCGACGGGGCCCCGCGAGAGGCGACCGTCGGCGGACCCGAGGCTCACACCCGCCGCGAGATGATCGAGCAGGCGTTCGCGGCGGTCGGCCGGCCGCCCCGGATCTCGACGGTGCCTCCCGGCGTGCTCCGGGTGATGGCCAAGCTGATGTGGCCGATCAGCCCGCGCCTCAGCCAGCTCCTGCCCTTCGTCGTGCACGTGAGCACCCATGACGTGGTCGCCCCGATGCTCGGCACGCTGCGCCTCGACGACGCGTTTCGCGAGCACGCTCGCGCGAAGGGTTGGGCCCAATGAGCTTGTAAGCGAGGACCGGGTTTCGCGTATGCTCCGGGCGTGACGAGCCAAACTAGAACGCTGCTCCCGCTCACGGCCACGCTGCTGCTGAGCGGATGCTACTCGGTCGCCCCGCCGGCCCTCTTGGCCCATCCGGGCGCGCCCGCTCGCGTCGGCCAAGGGACCTTCGAGGTCGCGGCATCCGTCACCGATTACACAGGCGGCGGATCGCTCGGCTACGGCATCACCGACGCAGTCGCGGTCGAAGGTGGAGTCGAGAGCAACTTCACCGACCACGTGATGGGTCACGCGGGCGTACGCTATACGCCGCTTCGACCCGATCGCCGCAAGCTCGCGTTCGTGCTCGACCTCGAGGGCGGCTTCGGTGCGGGCGTCGGCGGGCGCACCTGCGACGAGGATGGCAGCTGCTCGACTCCGAAAGAGAACCTGCGCCGGCCCGCCGGAGGCGGCTATCTGGGCCTCGGAATCGGTGGAAAGATCCACTTTTTCTACCCTTACCTGCGGATCCGGCAGCAGCTCGCCGGGGCGCGCGACATTCCGATGACCTCGTATTCGACCGCGATGGCGGGGGTCCAGTTCTCGATCGTCGAGACCGTGCACCTGTGGGCCGGGACCGGGTTCATCTATGTGGTCACCACCGAGGGCTGGAACAACCTGCAATTACCGCTTGGAGGCTGGCTGACCTACGACGTCGGCCTGAGCATCACCTTCGGCGGCTGGCGGCAACGCGAAGCGCTCGAGCAACAACGGCAGCGACGCGAGCGTCGCGAGCGAGAGCGAGCCGAGCAGTCCCGGATTCAGTAAGGTTGATCGGAGACCCGCTCACCCGCCTCCGGGGCGAGCGGGGCCTGGCTCGCCAGCTCGCTCGCGCCTGGGTTGCGCCGCCGCCAGCGGAGGTCGGCCGGGGATTCGCTAGGATCGCGGGTGGTCTCGAACACGTCGAGCTCGTCCGGCCCGAGCTCGGGTTTGATTGGCCGGTGCACGACCTGATAGACGAGCTTCACCCAAGGCCGATCGAGCCACGCGAGGTAGTTGCCCATACCTTGGAGGTTGTACGCATAGTCCTGGTTGCGCGACCAGGTCAGCAGCGTGCGCAGGACCACCGCGTCCTGCCGCCAGGGCAACGCGGCGATGTTGCGTCGATACGCATCACCATAATCGTCCCAGTACTCTTCGGCGTTGCTGAGATAGATGACCCGCAGCGGCACGTCGAGCGCCCGGGCGGCCTCGGCGATGCCGAGCATGCCGACTTCACCGCGCAGGTCGACGACGAGCGGGCGGATGCGATCGGCCAGCGCGAGCGCGCGGACCCGCTGGAAGAGCGCCTCGTCGGTCAAGTAGTTGGGGATACCGGTCAGCGCCGGGCTCAGGCGCAGCTCTTCGAGCCGATTGTGAATGATCCGAAGGTTCGATTGCTGAAGCTCGATCAGCCGCTCGCGCTCGCCGGCGTCGCCGAGGCTCGCGTGCGCGTCGTCGCGGAGCAGCTCGCGGGCGCGCTGCTTGCCCTCGCGGCTCCACAGCTCGAAGAACTCGTCAGGGCCCTGCGCGGCGCGCAAGAAACAGAGGTGCACACGGTGGATCGCGACCACGTCGGCGTCGTAGTCGATCAGCCAGGCCAGCTCGGGGTCGGCCCAGGCGATCATCGAGTAGCTCTGGTCCGCGCCGACACCCAGGTAGCCGCCGCCGTGGGCGGAGCCGAGCCGCTCGGCGAAGGCCTCGAGGTGGTGCTCGTTGCCGGTCAAGTACTGCTGGCCCGCGAGCTCGTCCGTGGCACCGCTCAGCTCGACGGCGGCCGGGTCCTCGGGCGAGGACCAGAGCCAATCGTGCGCGGCGGGGTCGAGCGCGGTCGATCCGGGCGAGGTCGTCGAGCCAGCCCGGGTGGGGTCGGCATCGTGCGCGGGGACTCGAGCGGCGTCGGTTGGAACCGCGGTCGGGGTGAGGTCGGAGGCCGCCTCCGGCTCGTGGCAAGCGAGCGGAGCCCACAGCAGCAGGGCGCAAAACGACGCGAAGAGCGGCCGCAGCATCACCACCTCGACGCCTGGCCGCAACCCGCGATTCCCCGCTGCTCGTCGGTCCGGCAGGAAGTGCGGAGACCTCGCGATCGAACCCGATCGCTCTGCGCCGCTGACCAGGCTAAGTAGCAAGACGAAGGCGAGCGCGCGGTGGACCAACACGAGCACGAGGCGAACCACGAGCATGGCGACGAGGCGAAGGCGATCGATCCCGTCTGCGGGATGTCGGTCACGATCGCGACGGCCAAGCACCAGCTCGAGCACGAGGGGCGGCCCTTCTACTTCTGCGGCGCGGGCTGCAAGGCGCGCTTCGGCGAGCAGCCGCAGACCTTCTTGGGCGAGGCGGTCGACCCAGTCTGCGGGATGCGGGTCGACAAGCCGAGCACGCCGCACCGGGTGAAGCTCGACGATCGTCGGTTCTGGTTCTGCAGCGCCGGGTGCAAGGAGAAATTCAAGGCGGAGCCGAGCAAGTACGTCGAGGGCGTCGCTGCCCCAGCTCCGAGCACGAAGCCCCCCGAGCACGCCCACACGCACGCCCCCGCGCCCCCGCCCGCGAGCACCAAGCCTTGGTATTGCCCGATGTGCGCCGGCGTCGAGGCCGAGCAGCCCGGCGACTGCCCCAAGTGCGGGATGGCGCTCGAGCGGCTCCCCACTGCACCGGGCACGAGCACGAGCAAGCTCGAGTGGACCTGCCCGATGCACCCGGAGATCGTCCGCGATCAGCCAGGCGAGTGCCCAATCTGCGGCATGGCCCTCGAGCCCCGCACGATCACTAGCGAGGCCGTCGACGAGGAGAACCCCGAGCTTCGCGACATGCGGCGGCGGCTGTGGATCTCGCTGATCTTCGCGGTGCCGCTGTTCCTCATCGCGATGGTGCCGATGCTCTTCACCCACGACCCGCTCGCGGGGGTGCTCTCGCACGAGCTGCGCAACTTCATCGAGCTCGCCCTGGCGACGCCGGTGGTGCTGTGGTGCGGCTGGCCATTCATCGTTCGTGGGGTCCGCTCACTGAAGACCCGCAACCTCAACATGTGGACGCTGATCGGCCTGGGCGTGAGCGTGGCCTACGTGTACAGCGTCGTCGCCACGCTCGCGCCGGGGGCGTTCCCCGACGCGCTGCGCGGGGAGCATGGCGAGGTCCCGGTCTACTACGAGGCCGCAGCGATCATCGTGTCCCTGGTGCTCGTCGGGCAGGTGCTCGAGCTGCGCGCGCGGGGGCGGACCGGCGCGGCCATCAAGGCGCTCTTGGGTCTGGCGCCCAAGACCGCGCGCAAGCTGCTGCCCGACGGCAGCGAGCACGACGTGCCGGTCTCGGCGATCGAGGCTGGCGACCGCCTGCGCGTACGCCCCGGCGAGAAGGTGCCGGTCGACGGGGTAGTGCTCGAGGGCCACGGCCCGGTCGACGAGTCGATGCTGACTGGCGAGCCGCTGCCGGTCGAGAAGCTGCCGGGCGACCGCTTGATCGGCGCGACGATCAACGGGAGCGGCGCGCTGATCATGCGGGCCGAGAAGGTCGGACGCGACACCGTGCTGGCGCAGATCGTCGCGATGGTGGCCGACGCCCAGCGCAGCCGGGCGCCGATCCAAGCGCTGGCCGACAAGGTCTCGGGGTGGTTCGTGCCGACGGTGGTGAGCGTCGCGCTGCTGAGCTTCGTGGCGTGGGCGGTCTGGGGCCCCGCGCCCGCGCTCGCCCACGCGCTGGTCAACGCGGTCGCGGTGCTGATCATCGCCTGCCCCTGCGCGCTCGGGTTGGCGACGCCGATCTCGATCATGGTTGCGATGGGACGCGGCGCCCAAGCCGGGGTGCTGTTCGCCAACGCCGAGGCGATCGAGCTGATGGAGAAGGTCGACGTGCTGGTCGTCGACAAGACCGGCACCCTAACCGCAGGACACCCCGAGCTGGCGGCGGTCGAGGTCGCAGGAGCAGGCCCGAGCGAGGACGAGCTGCTGCGCCTGGTCGCGTCGCTCGAGCGGGGCAGCGAGCACCCGCTGGCGGCGGCGATCGTTCGCGGTGCGCAGGCGCGCAACCTCGTGCTCGCCGAGGCGCAGGGGTTCGAGTCCCTGCCCGCGCACGCCCTTGCCGGTCAGGGACTCGAACCCCTGCGCCTCGGAGAGCACGAGGTTGCGCGCCTGCGCACCGCGAACGATCGCCGCCGCCAGCGGGTGCTCGCTGCCCCGCTCGAGCGAC
>CBFGLP010000445.1:0-2606 GCA_965649595.1 uncultured Myxococcales bacterium
GATGACGACGACCGCGACAAGGGCGGGCACGACGACGACCGCTGCACGTGGAAGTGCGAGCCTTGCGATAAGCGCGACGCGTGCTTGTTCGAGTGCGAGCCGGTCGGCGAATGCCGGGACGAGGTGTGCGAAGACAAGCTCGAGGTGTGTAAGGCTGGCTATGAGTTCGACACCCACAAGTGCGAGTGCGTGAAGGACCATAAATGCGATCGCCGCTGAGCGGTCGTAAATAATGGCGATGCTCGGTCGAGGATCGCCTCGATCGAGCATTGCCATTTTACGGCGGTTCTCGAATCCGAACCTAGCAGGCTGCTAGAAGAGCACCTTCAGCAGCAAGAACGCGCCGACCAGCAGCAGCGTGGCCGCGAGCGTGACCAGATTGAAGTAGCGATCGATGAAGTCGCGCGCGGCGTTGCCATAGCGCTTGATCAACCACGCGACCAGATAGAAGCGGCCGCCTCGACCGACGATGCTGGTCAAGGTGAAGCCGAGCAGGTTGAGCTTGGCCACGCCCGCTGCGACGGTGAACACCTTGTAAGGGATCGGCGTGAACCCGGCTGCGAACACGACGACCAGATCCCACTCATTGTAGAGGTCGGTGACCTCGGCGAACTTTTCGGCCGAGAACACGCGGGGGATCAGCAGTGGCTCGACGCTGCTCCACAGCGCGAAGCCGAGGTAGTAGCCGATCACGCCGCCGAGCACCGAGCCGATCGTGCACCACATCGCGAAGCGGAACGCCCGGGTCGGGGCCGCGAGCGCCAGCGCGATCAAGAGCACGTCGGGCGGGATCGGGAAGAAGCTCGACTCGGCGACCGCGAGCACGAACAGGGCCGGGATGCCGTAGGGGGTGTCGGCCCAGCTCAGCACCCAATCGTAGAGGCGGCGGATGATGTTGCGCTTGGGCGGGCTCGCGTCGCGGGCCGCCGAGGCCTCGTCGGCGGGCGTGTCGGGGTGCTCGGCTGTCACTGCGGCGGACGGTACCTCAGTCGGGGGCGACGATCACGAGATCGACGCTCGAGCCCTTGGCCACGCGGCTGCCCGCGGCTGGGCTCTGGTCGAGCACCCGTTGGCTCGATTGCTCCTCGTCCTCGCGCTCGCGGACCTTGCCGACCGCCAACCCGGCGGCTTCGATCTCGCGCTTGGCTTGCGCGAGCTTCATGCGGAGCACGCGTGGGACCTCGACATCACCGACGTCCTCGCTCGGGACAGCCTCGGGCTCGCCCGAGACGACCAACCTGACCATCGCGCCGGTCTCGGACTTGGCTCCGGCGTCCGGGTCTTGCCGGAGCACCTCGCCGAGCGGCTCGAACGAGGCCTCGCGGGTCGGCGTCGGCACCTCGAAGCCAGCCTCGCTCAGCAGCTCCGTCGCCTCGGCGACCGACTTGCCGACCACGTCGGGCACGCTCACCTGCTCGGGCGCCGCGGCTACGACCACGCGGATCTCCTTGGTGTCGAGCGGTGCGCCGCCGACCGGGCTCTGCGAGAGGATCGTGCCTGGCTCGACGCTGTTGTCGACGAGCTGGCTGTCCTCGATGATCGTGATGTCTTGCTTTCGCCAGCGCTCGCGCGCGGACGCGACGTCGAGGCCGACCAGGTTGGGGGCAGTGATCTCGGCGGCCGTGGTCGGCTGCTGTTCGGTCGTCGTGCCCGTGCTCGCCCCCCCCTGCTGCGAGCGCGGCCCCTCGGGCGCTTGCAGGCGCATCATCACCGGGCCGAGGGCGAAGAGCACGGCCACCGAGGTGACCAGCGAGATCAGGAAGATCTTGAGGTATTCCTGCATGGCGCAGCTGCTCCTCGCCACGGCGGGCGCCGTGACGGTGGTCGTGGAAGGTTGCCGGGGGGCCGCCGACGCCGAGCATCGACGCCGTCCTACGAGAGTATCGTGCTCCGCTCAGGTTTGGAAAAACCGCGACCCATCCCTGGTCTGGGGATGGGTCGCGTCACCAACTAACAGCGCTTCGCTCAGCTGGCGTTGCGCAGCGACGGCGCTTCGGCGCTGCGCACCACCAGGCCGCCCTTGCTCGGATCGAGATCGACCAGCACCCGGGCGCCCTGACCAAACTCGCCCGCGAGGATGGCGCTAGACAGCGGCTCGATGATCGTCCGCTGGAGCAGCCGCTTGAGCGGACGGGCGCCGAACTCCGGCTCGTAGCCGCGATCGGCCAGCCACTGGCGGGCAGTCGCGCTGACCTCGAGCTCGAGGCCCCGCTCGGCCAGCCGCTTGGACACGCGACCCAGCTGGATGTCGAGGATCTCCAGCATGTGCTCGCGGCCGAGCGCGTGGAACTGGATGATGCCGTCCAGCCGGTTGAGGAACTCGGGCCGGAAGTGCTGACGCAGCTTGCGTTCGCGCGCTCGCTCGAGCTCCTCGCCGCTCAGGCCCTGGCTGATCAGCTCGGACCCGATGTTCGAGGTCATCAGCACGATCGTGTTGCGGAAGTCGACGGTCCGACCCTGGCTGTCGGTCAGGCGGCCGTCGTCGAGCACCTGCAAGAGCAGGTTGAACACCTCGGGGTGGGCCTTCTCGATCTCGTCGAGCAAGACCACGCTGAAGGGCTTGCGCCGGACCGCCTCGGTCAGCTGGCCGCCCTCGTCGTAGCCGA
>CBFGLP010000446.1:0-6627 GCA_965649595.1 uncultured Myxococcales bacterium
GATCGCGAGGCCGGCACGCCGGTCTACATGTCGCCCGAGCAGCTGCTCGGTCGCCCGCTCGATCATCGCTCCGATCAGTTCTCGTTTTGCGTCGCGCTCTACGAGGCGCTCTATAACGAGCTGCCCTTCTCTGCCCGGACCCGCTTCGAGCTCGCGCTCGCGGTCACCGACGGCCGCGTCGCTCCGGCGCGGCGCGGCGCGGGTGTGCCCAACTGGGTCCGCTACGCGCTGCTGCGTGGCCTGGATCCCGATCCCGAGGGCCGCTGGGAGGACATGGGCGCGCTGCTCAACGCGCTCGCCCGCGACCCCTACCACAACCTCCGCATGGGCCTGCTCTGGGCTGGCGCGGTGCTGGTCGTGCTCTCGCTCGGGGTCGGGCTCGTCAAGCTCTCGGGCAACGGCAGCGAGGCCGAAGCTGACGAGCCGAGCGAGGTCGAGGACCCGTGTGCGAGCGGCGACGCGCGCATGGCCAAGGTCTGGAGCACCAACCGCGAGGAGGTCCTGCGCGACGCCTTCGCGGCGGTCGATAAGCCGTGGGCGAGCGAGCTCGCCCACGAGGTCGTGCAGGGTGTCGGCAGCTGGTCGCGCGACTGGACCGGTATCTATCGCGACGCCTGCGAGGCGACCTATGTGCAGCGCTCGCAGTCGGAGCTGCTGCTCGATCGACGAATGGTCTGCCTCGATCAGCGTCTCGACGAGCTCGACGAGTTGCTCGAGCTCTTCATCCAGGGCGAGCCCGACGTGCTCGCTCGCGCGGGGGCGGCGATCGCCGATCTGCCCGCGCTCGATCGCTGCGACGCGGACGACCTGCTGCTCGTCCGCGACTTCACGCCGACCAACGACGAGCAGCGCCAGCTGCTCGAGCAGCTCGACGAGCAGCTCGCCGAGGCACGCGCGCTCGAGCTCGCCGGCGAGTGGAAGCGCGCGAGCACGATCGTCGAGGACTGTCTCGGCAAGGCGCGCGAGCTCCGGCATCCGCACCGGCTGGCCGAGAGCCTGCTGCTGCTGGCCACGCTGCGCTCGAGGACCGACGAGGCCGACACGGCCGTGGCGCTACTCGACGAGGCGCTCGTGGCCGCCGAGCGAGCGGGCGACGACCACCTGCGCGCGCGCGTGCTGGTGGCCTCGATTCGAGCCGCCGCCGACGCGGGCGAGCCGGCGCTCGCCAGGCAGCGGGCCGACTGGGCTCGCGCCCTGCTCGAGCGCATCGGGGCGTCCGAGCTCGAGCACGCCGCCCTCGATGGCGCGGTCGCGCTGGCCTACATCGCGGCCAACCGGCTCGACGCCGCCAAGACCTCGCTCGAGGCCGCGATCGTTCGGGTCGAGCCGCTCGATCCCTCCGCGATCGAGCTCGCCGATCTGCGCAACAACCTCGGCATGGTGCTGCGCGATCTCGGGGATCTCGACGCCGCCCGGGTCCAATTCAACCAGGCGCTCGTGCAGTGGCGCGAGCGCTACGGCGAGCAGCACCCGATCCTCGCCGTGGCGCTGCGCAACCTCGCAGACATCGAGCATCGCCAAGGTCGCCGCGAGCAGGCGCTCGCCCACTACGAGGCCGCGCTCGCAATCTTGGAGCCGGCGCTCGGCGCCAACGACCTCGAGGTCGGTCTCACCGTCGAGTCGACCGCCGTGGTCCTGCACGAGCTCGGCCGCAGCGAGGACGCCCTGCGCGTGTATCAGCGCGCTCAGGCGATCTTTCGCAAGCAGGGCGCGCTCGCCGAGCTAGCGCTCGCGCTGGATCAGGAAGGCATGCTGCGGCGCTCGCTCGGCCAGCTCGAGCGAGCGCGGGCGCTTCACGAGCAGGCCTTGGCCGCCTGGGAGCAGGCGCTCGGCGCCAACGATCCGGACCTCGCCCACGCGCTCACGCACCTGGGCGAGGATCTGTTGTTGCTCGGCCGACCCGAGCCGGCGCGAGCGATCCTCGCTCGCGCCGTCGAGCTGCTCGAGCATGACTACGTCGGTGCACCGGGGGCGACGGGGCGCGACGCTGGCCTGCGCGCCCGCGCGGCGCTGGCCCGCTTCACGCTCGCGCGCGCGTGGGCGAGCGGCGACGCGGCGGATCCCGAGCGCGCACGGGAGCTCGCTCGCGCGGCCCGGCTCACCTATGACGAGCTCGGCCGCAGCGCGGACGTCGAGGCCCTCGACGCGTGGTTGCTCGAGCTGGGGTAGGTTTGATGCAGGGATGTCGCCGTCCCGTCGCCTGTCGGGCAAAGCCCGACAGGGAACCCCTCGGGTCCCATTTCGTGACCGCGAGAATGTTGGTTGAAAGCTCGGGCCTCTCGCATGCGCCACTAACGATTCCCAATGTCGCGCATTGTCAAATTGGGACTCGTTATTTCACGAATGAGCACGACGAGAGCATTAGCAGGCTTCGCCATTAATGTTGCTTACATTAATGATTGTTGATTCGCGTTTGGCAATTTCGGTACAAGCCGGCCATGCAGAATCGTGGTCGCCCTCGCGCCTTCGCGCGCAGCTTCGCATTCACCGCGGCATTCTCTTTGGTGCTCGCGGTAGGTGGATGTCAGGACCAAATCGAAGACGATTCGAGCGCCGCGCAATCGCTCGCGGAGCAGGCGCGGATCGTCTCGCAGGTCGACATCTCGCCCTCGCACATTCGTTTTCGGGCCGGAGCCGAGGACATCGAGATTGCGTTGGTCCCCAACACGCAATTGTTGGCGCCCGACGCCGTGATCATGCGTGACGGGGTCGCGCTGACGCCAGAGGAGGCCGGGATCGAGCTGCCCTATCGGGGCCACGTGGTCGGCGATCCGGATTCGTGGGTCCGCGTCCGCGTCGAGGGCGATCGCTTCGAGGGCCTGATCTTCACCGAGGAGTCGCTGTGGGAGGTCCGCGAGGTCGACGCGGGCGAAGCCTGGATGCTGCATTCCAATATTGGCGATTACCTCGACACCCCGACGCACGCCAACCACCATTGCGCCACCAGCGAGGCCGAGGCCGCCCACGCGACCTACGCTGCGTACGACGGAGCCGCGCGCGCGCAGTCCTGCACGCAGGTCAGCATTGCGCTGGTCGCCGATTACACGCACGTCGCGGCGCTCGGCGGGGCGAAGGCGTCGGAGGCCGAGATGCTCGCGCGCATCAACGAGGCTGACGGGATCTTTCGTTCGGATCTCGACTATGGCTTCTCCGTCGGGGAGATCCGAACCTTCGCAAAGGCAGGCGGGCCCGCGTTCAACCAGGCCGAGAGCGGCGATACCCCGCTCGAGACCTTCGCGGACTACAAGCAGAGCAAGCTGCCCGAGCTCGGGCTCGCCCACCTGTTCGTGGCCCGGACCAAGTATGGGGCGGTCGGTCTGGCCTACGTCGGATCGACCTGCTCGAGCCGCTACGGCTCGGGGGTCAGCAATTACCTCGGCAAGGGCAAGGCCTCGACGATCGTCGTCACGCACGAGATCGGCCACAACTTCGGCTCGCCGCACGATCCCGCGAGCTCGGACGACGTGATGGCGCCCTCGGTCAACGTCGCGGCGACCGAGTTCTCGAACGCCAGCGAGGACAAGATCAACGCGCACGTCGCCTCGGTCTCGTGCTTCGAGCCCTGCGCGGCCGATCCTTCGAACTCGGACGACTAGTCGACTCGCCCGTGCAGGTACCAGCGCCCGCGCGGGCGATCATAAAATACCCACAAGACGACGCCGCTGCGGGTCTGCGCATAATAATAATCCCGCTCGACCTCGCGGACCCACCAGCCGCCGCTCGCTCGATAGGGGCCATACATTTGCGTGACCGGCCCGAGGCTCGGGTCGATGATCCAGCCGTCCGACTCGCGCTTGGGTCGGGGGGGCAGGGGCTCGGGCCGGTGCAGCAAGCGGCGATTTAGTGGCGGCAGCTCGCCCTCGCCCTGCATGCGCTCGGGGCTGGGGAAGCCGATCTTCTTGATTGGCGTCCAGGCGTAGCGGGCCTCGGGCAGGTGGGCTGGCTTGAGCGCCGCGCGGGTGATCGACTCGGGGCCGAAGCTGGCCCGCAGCCGCGCGAGCGCTCGGTTGGCCGCGTCGAGGTCGCGACGCGCCTGCACGCGGAAGAGCGCGAGCTGGCCGGGATCGGTGCGCTGGCCCTCGAGCTCGAGCTCGAGCTCTTCGATCGGGGAGGGCAGCTGCAGCGCGTCGAGGCGCAGGCGCAGCAGCTCGAGAATCTGCCGCGCGTCGAGGGTTGGCGCCGCGGGCTCGAGCCGCTCTTCGTGCACGGGCGGGCGATCGGCCGGCCAGGCGATCCGCTCGAAGGTCAGGCGCAGGCGCAGGGCCGACATCGCTTGGCTGCGCTCGACGAGCCGGGCGAGCAGGCGCTCGAGCAGCGGCTTGACGCGAAAGAGCAGGCGCGCGAGGTCGGCCTCGGCCGGCTCGAGCTGCAGGCGCTCGCCGATCGGCTCGATCAGCTCGCGGGGCTGCAGCGGCTCCCAGCGGCCCTCGCAGGCGCGCTGGTGGAGGCGCTCGGCCTCGACTCCGAAGCGCAGCCGCATCTCGCTGCCTGGCAGGGCCAGGAACTGCCCGAGCGTCGACACGCCCAGCTTGGCCAGCTCGTCGCGCAGACGGGGCGCGACGTCGAGGCGCTCGAGCGGCACGCTCGCGGCCAGCCGAGCCTCACGTTGCGGATCGGCGATCACCCACGCGCCGGCGTGTGTGCGGGCGATCGCGTGCGTGCGGAAGCGATGGAAGCCGACGATCACCGAGTTGCTGAAGCCCAGCTCGTCGAGGCGCTCGTGGATGGCCAGCGCCCAGCTCTCGAGCTGACCCCAGAGCAAGGTCATGCCGGAGGGATCGACGAAGAAGGTGCTCGGGTGCTCGGCGAGCGGCTCGACCCGCGGTGAGAACCCGATCAGCAGCGCGAAGAGCTCGGCGATGCCGGCCTCGATCATCGCCTCGTTGACGACCGACGCCCGCAGATCTCCGGCGAGGCTGCGGGCCGCGGCGAAGCGCATGCCCGGCAGCACTCGCAGCCGTCGGGCGTGCTCGTTGACCCACAAGAGCTTGGCCTGCGGACGATCGGCCTCGACCACCGCGACCGGAAGCTCGCGCCAGCGTGGGTGCTCGCGCAGCAGCAGCTGCAGAGGGAAAGCCGGCAGCTCCACGCAGGCGATCCGCGACTCGGCGGCGCCCGAGCGGCGGAGCGAGTCCCGGGGCTCGTGCGACGAGGGATCGGGCACCCTCTCGATGTACTGAACAAGGTGTCAGTGTTCAAGCACGAACTGGCCAGGCAGCGTGTGCGCATGCGTGCGTCCACGATCGCCCTGGTCTTGCTCTCGTTGGTCTCCACCACCGGTTGTGCCGAGCCCAGCCAGGGGGACGACGAGATTGGTGGTGAGATCGACAACGCGGACACCAGCGACGACGCGACCGAGGAGACTGGGGACGGCGATCCGGTCTGGCAGCCTGCCCCCGGGACCACGTGGCAGTGGCAGCTGACTGGCACGATCGACACCAGTGTCGATGTCGAGATGCTCGACATCGACCTGTTCGACGCGGCGAGCGAGACCATTGCCGCGCTACAGGCCGATGGACGGGTCGTGGTCTGCTACTTCAGCGCGGGTTCGCACGAGGACTGGCGGCCCGACGCAGCCGAGTTCCCCGAGGAGGCGATCGGCGACCCGCTCGATGGATGGCCCGGCGAGCGCTGGCTGGACGTCCGCGACGAGCAGGTCCGCGCGATCATGCTCGCTCGACTCGAGCTCGCGGTCAGCAAGGGCTGCGACGGCGTCGAGCCGGACAACGTCGACGGCTGGGCCAACACGACCGGGTTCCCACTTACTGGTGCGGATCAGCTCGATTACAACCGCTTCCTCGCCACGCAGGCCCACGCGCGCGGCCTCTCGATCGGGCTCAAGAACGACCTCGATCAGATCCCCGAGCTCGTCGCCGACTTCGACTGGGCGCTCGACGAAGAGTGTGTGGCCTACGACGAGTGCGAGCTGCTCGAGCCCTTCTTGGCCGCGGGCAAGGCCGTGTTTCATGTCGAGTACGTCGACGACCCAGCGGACGGACCCGCGCTCGCCGAGCAGGTATGTGCCGGGGTGCCCGATGGCTTTTCCACGTTGATCAAGACTTGGGATCTCGACGCGTGGCGGCTCGCCTGCACGTGAGGGCGTAGCTTTGTCGGTTTTGAGCGTCGCTCGCCCGTGATTGCCCTCATGGGGGCTTGGGGACACACCCTCGGTTCACGGGCCCAGAACCGTGCTCCGTCTCGAGGGGCGGAGGAAAGTATCGCGAAAAATCGTGCCACCGCGGGGATGCGACTGGTTATGCTCGCCTCGCTCGGCGCTCGGTAGCCCACGCTGTGCGCCGCGTGCTTGACCTGCCTCCGAAAGACGGAAGGGGACCCTCGAGATGATGAAGCGAAACTTGATCGTGACTTCCATTGCTGCGCTCGCCTTGATCGGCGTCGGTTGTTCCGACGACCAAAGCGAGGCAGGCAACGACGACGTCGGTGACACCGAGACCGACGCGGACACCCTCGAAGCCGAAGAGTCGGCCGACACCAACACCGAGAGCGGCGAGTCGTCGTCCGACACCGACACCGACACGACGGACACGGACACGGCGACGACGACCGACACCGACACGACGGATACGGACACGGCGACGACGACCGATACGGATACCGACACGGCGA
>CBFGLP010000447.1:0-2766 GCA_965649595.1 uncultured Myxococcales bacterium
CTGGAGGTAGTACTGACCGCCGCACGGGATGTCCTCGATCGCCCACTCGATGCCGAGCGGCTTGGATACGGCGTCGAGCACCTTCAGGCCCTCGCGCATGACCTCGGGACCGGTTCCGTCTCCTCCGAGCGTGACGAGCTGGTATGGCATCTCGGCGACACTAGCCCGCGAGGGTGCATGGGGTGACGAGTGCATGTGGCGCGATGGGTGAGCATGGTCACGGATTCGTGGGGTGGCGTGCGATGGGCGTGGGCGCCTTAGAGCTCTGCACGGGGAGCCTCGGTCGTGCGCGGCTTGACGGTCATCGTGAAGACAGGCTTGACCAAGTGCGACAGACGTCAACGGTCGGTCACGGGACGGAGCTCCAACAAGCCGTTCGCTTGCTTTGGTACCTCATCTGCGCGACGCTCATGCAGATGGAGGCCCACCTCCGAGTTGTTCTGCGCACGAAGGGCCACGGCGAGTCGCTCCAGTGGCGTCGCCGAGTCGCAACGAACACCGAGCAGAGGCGCGATCGATGATCCCCCGTCTCGTTTCGCTCAAGATCAACCACCTTCGCCACGTTGAAGCTGGTACGACGATCGCATTCAGCCCAAATTTCAACATTGTCGTCGGGGAGAACGGAACCGGAAAGACAACACTCCTCGAAGTAATCTCAGCAATTTTTCGCAACAATTTCTCGGTCTTCGCCGACGAGCCGTTCGAGATCGAGTTCTCGCTCTCTCATTCCGGACTCAGGCTTGACTGCAACCTGAAGAACCATTCCACCAAGGACAGCCTCGGGTTTCGACCCCCATTGGCTCCCCAGCTTCGGGCGCGGCTCTCTTCGGACAACAAAGAGCTTCTAGCGCTCGAAAGCGATGTGGCTGCATCGTCGATTATGCAGAACGGAGTACGGTCCTCCGGACCGACCGTCCTTCCCGCGTTCACCACGACCGAGGCATATCGCTTTCCGCTATTCTACAACATACTAAAGCTCCTGAACTCACCCGAGACCATCGACCTTCGCGCCATGGGCCAACTGCTCACGGAGAAACATTTATCGTGCGTTCGAGTTGGCGAAGGAACGGAGACTTTCAATCAACTCTTCAACGCTGACGACGAGCAGGGCTCGTCACTCGATCTCTTTATTACTGATATTCGCGGAGAAACACACACAATTACCCCACACCTGCCGGAATCCACCACACGCTCACTACTGGAACGGCTCGCCCCACGCGGAACTACATTTTCTGCGCCAGATTCAATCACCATTGACGCAACCGAGCTACCGGCTCTCCAGGCATTCGTCGAGCTCTCGCAATACCATGCAGCTCGGCTCACCTTAGTGTTGCGCGAGAGTGACTCGAAGGCGATCAGCTGGAGCTACGGCGAACCGCTCGTGCGGCTGCAGATGGCCAACGGCAATCAAATTCCCCATTCGCACATGTCGTTCGGGGAGAAGCGACTACTCACATTCCTGATCAAGCTCTTCGCCTGCCCCTCCACCATCATCGTCGACGAACTCGCCAATGGCATGCACCACTCGTGGATCGAACAGATCATTGCCCTCCTCGAAGACCATAACACGCAAGCATTCCTGACCAGCCAAAACCCCCTGCTCCTCGACTACATCCCGCTCACCGAGGAAACCTACCTCACCCAACACACCTTCGTCATCTGCGAGACCACCGACTCTGGCGCGCTCCGCTGGCGCAACATGAGCCTCGACGAGTCGACCGACTTCTTCAAATCGCTCGCGGTCGGCCTCGAGCGGATCAGCGAAATCATGCGCAGCAAGGGCCTATGGTAAGAATCTCGGCGCTCGTTCTTTCGGAAGACGGTTCCAAGTTCGCATTCGAGACAATCCGGAACATCTGCCGCGAGACCTTCGACCTGGTGGTCCCGCGGTGTGCCGTCCACGATTGTGTCGACTTTCGCCCTTCGAGTGACCGCGAGCGGGAAGCCATGACCGCGAACGGCTGGAAGAGCACCAAGAGCCGTGACCAACCGCGCTTCTTCAATCTCTGCAAGAGCATCGCCAGCCACCTCTTGCGCGATGATGGGTTCGTCTTCTTCCACTTCGATGGAGATACGCTCTGGAGCGCCCGAGATCACTCGGAGAACCTGGTCAAGTTCGAAGAGCGCGTCGTTCGCAAGGTCCGAGAGTTCGTTCGTGGTCATGTGGAGAAGACTCGAAAAGCGGATCCGGAAGCGTTCATCGACCACACGATGCGCAAGCTGATCCACGTGGCACCATTTTACTCGATTGAATCTTGGCTATTCGCCAACATCGAGATGCTCCGCTCTCTCTGCTCCGGAAAAGATCTACCAGTCGAGGTCACGCAGCGACTCGATGCTTGGCAACGAGACCTTGGCGAGATGGACCGCACGAAGCCCAAAGGACTCGTGCCCGTGTCCACCAAGGACTACCCCCAGCTCGCTTCAGAGCTGAAGAGCGCCGCACTCATGGCCCTCGACACGTCGTTCTGCGACACGGTCCTACGTATGGGCAACTGCTCTCCCCTAATCGTCCGCCTGCGAAGCTCCTGGCCCAGTTACGTGCGACAGCAGTACGGCCTCGACTAGCTGACTACGGCGCCGATCGTCACGCAGGATCCTCACTCCTGCTCGTCCGCCCCTCCACACCCGGCGCCTCTACCCGCTCGAAGCAGCGTGTTAGCGTCGCGCTCGATGTCCGCCACGTCTCCGAACATCCGCGCCCCGCGAGGCACCGCGCTCTCCTGCAAAGGCTGGGTGCAAGAAGCTGCGCTGCGCATGCTGATG
>CBFGLP010000448.1:0-2437 GCA_965649595.1 uncultured Myxococcales bacterium
CGGTATCCGGAACGCCGGTGTCGCCATCACCGTCGCCAGTGTCGGTATCGGTCGTGTCGCCGTCGCCATCACCGTCGCCGCCGGTGCAGACGTCGACGCAGTCTTCACCGCAGCTCTGGGTCGCCAGCAGACAGACCGCACAGGCGCTCGGGCTGCCTTCGCAGAACCCGAGGCAATCGCTCTCGGGGAGGCCGCAGGAGACCAGCTCGGAGCAGGCGTCCGCACAATCGCCGCTGCTGCTGTCGTTGCTGTCGTTGCTGTCGTTGGAGTTGGTGTCGGCGCTGTCGTTGGTGTCGCCGTCGCCGTTGTCGCTGGCCTCGTCGGCGGCATCGTCATCATCGCCGCTGTCACACGCGCCCGCGGAGATCAACAGGGCAGTCGCGCCGAACAGGGCGAGGCCACGAACGAGAGCAGGAACCTGGAGGGAGAATCGAGTCTGCATGGGATAGCTTCCTTCGGAGGTCGCGGTGACTCGGGTCCGAGGCCGCGTCGTGCAGGGTCATGGGCTTGGTGACCGGCTCTCCGAAGATCCGTTGCGGGCTCGAAAAAAATTCGAAGGAGGGCTCGAGACCGGCTCAGGCCCGAGCGATCCACACGCTCCGGGCCGCCGACTCGACGTCGAGATCGGGGTCCTCCCGCAGCCGATGCAGCCGGCTCACCCAGGTCGAACCCCACGCCCAGCGTGGGCCGAACTCGGCGAGCATCACGACTGCGATGATCCGCACGGCCGGCTCGCCGCTCGCTAGCAGGTCGGTCACCTGCTCCGCCTGCTCGGCTGTCCAGTCGCGTGCGCCGAGCCCTTCAGCCGCGGGCGGCTGACGAAGCCTCGCAGCCTCCCTCGCCGCGTCCTCGACCGCCCGCGTGCAGCCCTGCGTCGGAGCACGAGCGAGCAGCTCCACGATCACCGACCCGAGCGCGAGGTTGGGCGTCGCCGCGATCCGCAAGCGCGCGCCGACCCGCCACCAGCGGGGATCCGCGAGCAGGTTGGTAGCCAGGCGCTCGAGCAGCGTCGCCGCGAGTGGGTGGCGATCGCCGACGAGCGCCTCGATCACGCCGAGCAGCCGCTGGTGGGCCATGCGGTCGCGCTCGCCCGCGGGCGCGACCTCGTGAGCCGCGGCCCCGACGAGCTGCTCGACCAACGTGACGATCGCCGTGTGGGTCAGGCTCGAGCGAGCACCCTCGGCCAGCGCTCGGGCAGCGAGGCGCCAGGGATCCACGAGATCGAGGCGGCCGATCACCCGCGCAGCCAGCTCGACCGACGCGACCGGGTCCGCGAGCGTCCAGCCAGCGCAGAGCGCCCCGAACAACGCCGCGCGAGCGACCGGGCTGGGATGATCCGCGACCTCGGCCATCGCTCGTGCGTAGCGTTGGCGATGCTGCTCGGGGATGTTGATCAGCGGGACCTCGACGACGGCTCGGGCGACGTCGGGCGCCTCGTCTCGTGCGGCGCTGGCCAGGATCGTCCACGCGTCCGGCTGGCTGAGGACCGAGCGGGCGGCGTGCAGCGCCGCGATTCGAACGTCGCGGTGGAGCGGCTGATCCCAGGTCGTGCGCAGCAGCTCGATCGCCCGCGGCGTGGCCAGCTGACCGAGCAGCCGCAGGGCCTCCTTGTGCACGGTGACCTTGAGCTTCGGTCGGGCGAGCAGCTCGGCGAGCGCGTCGACGAAGCGCTCGCGCGGGATCAGCCGAGCGAGGCGGGGCATCGCATACATCGCTACGCGGGCCCGATCTCCGTCGAGGTGGTCGAGCAAGATCGGCAGCGCTGGCGCGGGCTCGTCGGTCCAGACCAGGGCCGCGAGCGCTGCCTCCTGCTCGACCACCTCGCTGGAGTCGATCGCGTCCTGCAGGTCGCCGACCTTCGTGAGCGGGACTCGTGCCCGCATGCCGATCAGCGCGGCGCGGGTCTGCGAGTAGTGCTTGGGCGCGGCCTCGGCGTTGCGCAGCAACTGGACGTAGCGCTGCTGGAGCTCGGTCGACCAGCGGCTAAAGCCACCCGCGACGAGCGGGACGTGGACGACCTTGCCGTCATGAAAGCGCCCGCGCGGGGCCGGGCTGGACAAGCGATCGGCGAGCAGGGTCTGGCGGCGTCGGTGGCAATGGTTGAACACACCCCACAGGTAGAGCGCCGAGCGATCGCGGCCGACCAGCTCGCGCACTCGCGCGTCGCGGGTGCTCGGGTCGCGGATCCACAGCTCCGCCGCGTAGCCAGCGTTGCCCCTGTTCCCGTGCCAGATCATCTCGGCGAGCAGCCCGTCGAGCTTGGCGACCTTCCATGCCCGCTTTCCGAGCGCGGTCCATAGCCGATACACGTGCTGCTCTTGCTGGCGCTTCTGGGCCGCCTCCAACCAAGGCAGCAGCGCGTCGACGATCGCCTGCTCGGCCCCGCGCGGGAGGTTGCGCTCGAGCTGCGGAAGGTCGAGCGTGCCGTTCTGACCGG
>CBFGLP010000449.1:0-7270 GCA_965649595.1 uncultured Myxococcales bacterium
CATCGTCAGCCCTATAGGGCTGACGATGACAATCTTCGAATGCCGATTTGCTAGTTCGTGAATTGACAGACGCCTTCCTGACAGGCGACCGGATATGGCGGCGGCGCGCACTTGGCCACCGGGAGCGGGCACGAGTAAGCCTCTTGCAGCTGGCGGATCGCCTGGGCGTGCGCGACCGGCATGGTCAGGTTGACGGCCTGCCCGCACAGCGGGAGCGGCACGTACTGGCAATCCGTATCGGCGGTGCAGCTGCGGTGCTGGTCGAGCACGAGCTGCCAGCTCTGTTCGAGCGAGGTGCAGACGGCCTCGGATCCTGGATCGAGGGTGATGCTGGGCAAGCACAGGCCCGCGCCCTCCCCCTCCCCTTCGGCCTGACCGGGTTCGCACTCGTGCTCATCGTGGTCCTCGCTAGCAGAGGGCTGGTCCGTCGTCGGAGCCTCCGCCTGACCGCAACCACGCGAGTTCGGGGCCAGCGCGAGCAACATTCCAGTGATCAGGCTGATTCGCATCGTGGCTGGTGAATACGATGTTCGCCGCAGATCGCCAGCGGGGAACCCCGTGACGCGCTCGTGAGGATTGCCTTGCTGGGTCCGATGGACCGATTCGGCAGACCACTCGAGTAGCCGGCTTCGCGGCTTTCTACGTATTACGTATTTGAAGATCGGGCCCCGCTCACTGGAGGATCTCGGCGATCAGCGCGTCGTCGTCATTGAGCGAGCGGAACAGCTTCATGCGCAGCTGCCCCTTCGTGCTGACCAGGCTCTGGGCCATTTGATCGATCGCCAAGGTCGAGAGCACCGTTTGAATGTATGCCTCGATCAATTCATCGATTCCGATGCCGAGGTTGTTGAAGTCCTTGCGATCCATCAGCATCAAGCGGTCGGTGTCGCTGTCCCAGCCGCCGTCGGGACGCTTGATCGACAAATTGGTGCCGAGCATGTCCCAGCTGGGCCGCTCGCCGAGCCGCTCGCTCAGGGGCGCGCGAGCCCGACGGGCGTAGATGACGAGCGGGCGAAAGCCGTCGGGGCCGCTGCTGACCATCATGCGCAGATCGGCGACGAAGAACTGATTCTTGCGATTCGGGACGGTGCCGACGTGGTAGAGCCGGCCGGAGCGACCGAGCGAGCTCCAGTGCGCGTTGCCGATCAGGCTCTGCACGATGAAGCGATCGTAGGGGTGCTCGAGCGCGAGGAATTGGTCGAGCTCGGCTCGGGTGGTGATCGTGTACACGCCCTGGCCCGCGTTGGCGTAGGGCACCTTGATCACTGCGTGCCCGCCGAGCCGCTGAACCCACAGCGGGATCTCCCGCTTGGACACGTCCCACATGGTCTCGGGCGTACGGATCGTCAGCCCAACCCCAGCGAGCGAGCCGTTGTAGATCTCGTAAGCCTTGGCTGCGACCATCTTGTTGCGACCACCGGCCAGGCACGCGACGATCGGGTTGAGGATCGCCGTCTTGGTCTGCATCGGCAGGCGGTTCCACGGGCGCTGCGTCACGTAGCGGAACGCGCTGCGGATCGGCCTCCACTCGTCGCTCGCGGTCCGGATCTCGAGTACGCCGGCGTCGAAGCGGACCCGCGGGGCGGTGCTGCGATCGGGGAACTCGACCAGGTGAACCGGCTCGTCGAAGATGTCGGCCATCGCGGCGGCGTAGCCCGAGGCCTCCATCGGGTTCTTGTCCCACAGCACGGCGAGGTCGCCGGGCGGGAGCCTGCGGCCGCGCAGCAGCGGTACGAAGGCTCGCTCGAGGTTGCTGCGGTAGCCGAACGACTCGTCGTGCTCCTCGTAGGGCGGCATCGACTTCTGCCCGGACGGGCACGAGTTGGTCTCGACCACGACCATCTGCCGCCGGCCGGTCTCGGTCGTGACGTGGAGCAGGTCGGCGCCGGACCAGCGGAAGAAGCGAGGCTCGGTGGCGAGGATCTCGGTCAGGCGCTGCTCGGAGACCCGCGGGTTGAGGTGGCAGTAGCGCGAGACGATCCGCTCGTTGCTGAGGTTGAGAAAGAAGCGGACCAGCGGGTGCAACTGGGCATTGAGCACGCGCGGATAGAAGTGCCGCTCGGACTCGAAGCTACCCGGATGAATCAGCTCGTAGCGAGGCGCGCCGGGATCGCTGGGCGGGGTAGCGAGCAAGGGCGCAGGTCGGTCGGGGTGGCGCCTGGAGTCCTGCTCGTCCTCGTCGTCCTCGTCGTCGAGATCGTGCAGATCGAACTCGCCGCTGTCGAACTCGCCGCTGTCCTCGGGCTGGCTGCCCAGGCCCCGCACGAGCGCATCGCTGACCAGGTGGCTCGTGGGTCCCCGCTTGCGCCCTCGCTTGCCGCTCTCGTCGTTGGGCATCCGGGGGGACGCTATCATCGGTCTCGACGCTCGAAAGGGTGGCCAGCGCTACACGTCGATCGGATGCGCCAGCGCAGGCCGCGGCTACCTCCAGGTGACGTCCCGGTGGCGTCCAGTGCCGTCCTGATCACGGGGTGAGCGTGGGTCCCCGCGCGGTCAGCCGCGCCACAGCCTGCTACCCTAGCCGTCCGTGGCTGCCTGCCCCGCGCCTCCCCTGCTCGCGCGCATCCTTGCGTGGGAGGGCTCGCGTCCATGAGCCGATCACGACGCGAAGGCTCGGAGCTGCGGCCGGTCAATCAGGCGACGGCGCTGTGGCAGGCCGAGGCGGACCTGCTCGCGGATGGCCGCGAGCAGCTCGAGCGCTTGTGCGCGAAGACTCGCTACCGTCACCTGTTCCCGACCGGGCCCAACCTGGCGCTGCTCTTCCAGGCCTACCAGGAGCTCGACCGTTGGCGGACGGTCAATCGCCGCGACCGCCTCGCGCCCAAGCAGCAGCGGCAGGATCGGCGGCGCTTCCGTCGACTGCTCAAGCGGATGGTTCAGGCCGACGCGCTGGCCCGGGATCGGCGGCTGCTGTGGAAGTATCCGACGCCGCGTCCGCAGCTGCTGCGCCTGGAAGACGCGCTGGTCCGCGAAGCGCTGGAGAACATCGACTCCGACGCAAAGGCCGACGTGGCAGCGAAGGTGTACGGACGGCCCCGCGCCGAGCCGGGCCCGAGCGCATCCGTGTCGGCGGCCGACAACTACGAGGGCCGCTTGCATCGCGGCCTTCAGCAATTCCGCGAGGCGCTGATCAACGCCGCGCTCGCGCACCCGACCAAGATCAACCGCCTGCACCCGCAGTTCCTGACCTTCATCGCCTCGCCGCCGCCGAAGGTGCGCAAGCACCCGATCGCCACGCTGGTGCTGGTCAAGCTGCCGCTGCAACTGCTGATGATCCTGGTCCTGCTGTTCAACATCGCCTACCTGGCCGCGTACTGGTTCTTCAATGACGAGCGGCTCGGCGCGTTCCTGACGGCCAAGATCGGCGGGCTGATCGACGGCGAGCTCGAGTTCGAGAGCCTGCACTGGAGCCCGATGCTGATCGTCGATCTGGTGACCGGGCGGCCGCACACGCTGCAAGGCTACGGGTTGAGCGTGTGGGAGGGCTACAAGATCGACGGGGTCGAGAAGAGCCGGCGCACCGCCTACGCCGAGCACGTCGAGGTCGATCTGGTCATCCACGAGATCATCCCGTGGAACCGGCTCGGCGTGCCCAAGCTGGTCGAGATCCCCTGGGTCCTGCACTTCACCGAGATCGAGAACAAGGGCGAGCTGTGGGTCGACGTGCGGGCCTATCAGAACCCGCACCGCAACAACGAGTGGATGCTCTCGTTGATCGACGCGTTTCGACCGGCCAAGGAGCTCGACCCGCCCCCGCACCTCAAGCGGCTGTCGTACCGAATCGACCACGCCCAGCTCGACGGGGTCGTGGTCGACATCGACATGGTCGGTCGCGCCGGCTGGGGCACGCGGCTCGAGCTCGACGAGGTCGAGGCTCGGCTCGACTTCGAGGCGTGGGCACCGATCGAGCCAGATCCCGAGCGGCTGCCGCTGCGCTACGACGTCAACGCGAGCGGAGGCGCCGGTGACTTCGCGATGCTGGCGATCTACGACGAGCGGATCGCGATCGCTGACGTCCGCGAGCTCGAGCTGACCTCGGGCATGGACATGCGCCCGGTCGGCGACCTGTGGATCGCTGGCGATGCGGATCTCGGCGGCTCGCCGAGCAAGTTCGAGGGTCGGTTGATCGACGTGTTCGGCGATCTGGTGTTCGACTACCGGATCGCAACCACCGACATCGGCCCGCTCGGCGGCATGCTGATGCCCGCGCAGACCGACGAAGAGACCGGCGAGGTGCGACCGATGCTGGTCGCCAACGGCTCGCCGGCGAGCGTCGAGATCACTGGGCCGGCCGACGATCTCGTGCTCGAGGCGGTCGGTCAGGGCTTGATGCTCGATCTGTTCCCGGATCCGAGCTGGGTGATCTACGACGTCGACGTCTCGCTGATGCTGGCCAAGGATCCGCTGCCGGAGCGGTGGGCGGGCCTCGACTGGCAGCCGCCCGCGTCCGGCGGGGCGCACCGAAGCGAGGGCGGGCTCCCGGGCGAAGGCGACGACGAGGGCCCGCTCGGACCAGCCGAACCGCAACCGGGCGAGCCGGGGGCGCAGCAGCCCGCGACGACCCCCACGACCGACGACGAGCGCTGGATCGTCTATCTCGACACCTTCCGCGGCTCGGCGCTGGACGGCAGCCTCCGGCTCCACCGCCGGGGCTATCAGGATCACGTGGTGCTCGGCGGGGAGGGCCAGCCGCTGCTGGTCTCGATCTACCTCGACCTGCTCGGCGTCGATCTCGGGCAGCTCGTCACCGACCAACCCGACATCGCGGCGATGCTGCGCGGGGACACTCGCGGCGGCCTGCAGATCCACGAGGTGGTGATCGACGACGACGGCCTCGATCGCGTCGAGGCCGAGCTGCATCGGGTCCGGATCGCGCGCGAGCGTGGGCCCGAGGACGACGGCATCCCACGCAACATCGGGGCCGAAGGCGAGGTGATCTGGGACGACGACGACGGCCTCGATCTGCGCGGGCTCAAGTTCTCGGTCGAAGGCGGGCAGCTGCGCCTGTCGGGCGGCATCGATGCCGCGTTCGAGACCCTGCGCCCGACCAGCGCGAGCATCCGGGTCGACGACGGAGAGGCGTTCTTGCGCGCGTTCGGGTTCCCGCGCTGGTTCGATCGCCTGGCGGTCGACTTCAACCTCGCGGGGCCGCTGACCAACCCGAGCGGCTCCGGCACGCTCGACGTCGAGGGCGCCGGCACCGGATCGATCGCGGTCGACGACATTCAGGCGGCCGAGCTGCGCTTCGATCGCGGCACGCTCGAGCTGCGCAGCCCCGAGGTCGCGCTGCTCGGTGGCCACGGCCCGCTCGAGGTCGACGCGGTGCTGCTGTCGAACGGCAAGCCGCTCGACGATCCGCGCCTGCGCGTCGATCTGCGGCTCGAGGACATCCACCGGGCCGATCTGCTCGGCAGCGGGATCGGGGTCGGCGACGCGACGGTCAACCTGGTGATCGACGACGGCAACGACAAGCCGATCAAGCTCTCGCAGCTGCAGGCGCGCGGTTCGGCCTACGCCGACACGCTGGCGATCGCCGGGGTCGACTTCCGCGACGCCGAGGCGAACTTCGCGTTCACGCGCGAGGGCATCCAGCTCGACAGCATGACGCTCGCCTACCACCGACCGGTCAGCCCAGCGCTGCAGCCGGGCGTGACGGTGCCGGTCGGGCGCGTGAGCGCGACCGGCAGCATCGGCTTCGACGACGATCCGGCGCTGGCCTTGGTCGTCGACGCCAGCTCGGTCCCGCTCTCGGCGATCGCGGCGACGCTCGGCGAGGATCTGCCGGTTCGCGGACAGATCGCCAAGGGCAGCCACCTCGAGGTCAGCGGCAGCCTCCGTCGCCCGCAGGTCGAGGGCCAGCTCGTGCTGACTGGCCTCGGCGCGGCTGGGATCCCGCTCGGCAGCGGGACGCTCGAGTTCTCGAGCCTCGACGTCGAAGCCCAGCCGCCTGCACCCGAGCAAGGTCGGCTGGCGACCGCGGCCCATCGCCAGGTCCAGGTCGAGGGCAAGCTCAGCGGCGGACCTGCTCGCCACCCCGAGGACGGCCAGCTCGAGTGGAGCATCGACGCGACGGTCGCGTTCGGAGGCAGCCGCGAGAACCCGATCGAGGCCGCGATCGATCTCGACGTTCACAACCTGCCGCTTGACAGCCTGCTCGTGCACCCGAGCCGCTCACAGTGGCGCGATCACATCGTCGGGGGCATGCACGAGCTCGAGATCCGCACTCGCTACTGCCCGACCCACGGGCCCGGCGTCATGCCGCTGCTCGGCGAGTGTGCAATGGTCCCGGTCGGCCCCGAGCCCGAGCCCGGCGAGGGCGACGATCCGCTCCGCATCGATCTCGAGCTCGCCCACTTCTGGTACCGCGAGGCGAGGTCGGAGCAGGACGCCGACGCGCCAGCCGGCGATCCCTGCCTCGATCCAGCCGCGACCTGCTCGGTGACGCCATTGGTCGCGCGGCTCGATGGCACGCTGCTGACCCTCGACGAGCCTTGGGTGCTGCGCAGCGGTGGCCGTGACGGCGCCCAGCTGAAGG
Organism: uncultured Myxococcales bacterium; assembly: GCA_965649595.1. Classification (GTDB taxonomy): domain Bacteria; phylum Myxococcota_A; class Polyangia; order Nannocystales; family Nannocystaceae; genus Plesiocystis. The sequence continues at coordinate 6,536 of CBFGLP010000449.1, forward strand.
TCGAGGGTCGCTTCGATCTCTCGAGCGAGGAGCCTACCCTCGCCGCGTCGAAGTCGGAGCAGCAGCCCGAGCCTGGACCGAGCCCGGAGGAGCACCGCGCTCCGGAGGTCGCCGTCAGCGAGACCCGCCGCTGCATCCCTGGCGTGCCCGACAACGCGACCTTGCCCGAGGGGCTCAGCGCCGCCTCGGTCAGCGGCCAGCTCGACCTCGTCGCGCTCGCGCCATTGGTCGGCCCGATGGGCGTGCGCAGCCCCGACGGCCGGCTCGACATCAATTTGAACCTCGCCGGGCTGGTCGCGCGGCCGACCGTGACCGGCAGCGTCCGCTTGGCCGAGGGGCAGGCGCTCGAGCTGAGCTTCGATGACGAGGGCGACGACGAGAAGGCCCGTCGCCGCCGCGAGCGACCGATCCCGATCGAGATCGCCAAGCTCGATCTCTCGATGGCCGGCGGCACGGTCTACCTCGACGGCGCGCTGCGGGTGTTCGACGAGACGCTCCGGTTCGGCACGATCGGCACGCGCCCGACCTACCTCGATCTCGCCGGGCCCTGCTCGGGTCGCTTTGGGGTCGCGGTCGCCGGAACGGTCGACGGGACCCTCGTTCATCGCCTGGTTCCCGATCTCGTCGACGGCAGCGGCGGGGCGGCCGAGCTGCGCGACGTGTATGTCGCCGGCGACATCGCGCGCTTTGGCGAAGACGCCAGCGACGAGCCCCTCGGCCCGGACGGGCCGACTA
>CBFGLP010000450.1:0-8935 GCA_965649595.1 uncultured Myxococcales bacterium
TGCTCTACATGATCCTCGAGATCGGCGTGTGCTTCGGCGAGCCGCCGCCTCCGCCTCCGCCGGTCGAGTAGCGGTGCTAGGCTCCGATCGGGCACCGAGATCGTCGGTTTCAGAACTCGATCTTGGTCCCGATCGAGGGCGCCGTCGGCAGCGACAAGATCGGCCGGTACCGCCGATAGTCGTAGCTATAGCTCAAGAACTCGACGTTCTCGGCGTTGTACACGTTCTGCACGTCGAGGTAGCTGGTCACCCGCACCCGTCGATACACCCAGGTCTTGTCGATCCGCAGGTCGAGCTGGTGGAACATCGGCAGGCGGGCCGAGTTGGCCGGGCCGTTGATCGGGATGTAGCTGCCGTCGGTCGCGTCGAAGGCCGCGTCGGTGATCGGTGTGTAGGGGCTGCCGGAGACCAGGCGGAAGCGGGCGCCGATCCGCCAATTGTAAGGAAAGTCGTAGCTGGCGATCAGCGTGAGGATGTGGGTTTGGTCGAAGTCGAACAATTGCTGCGGCTGACCGGGCGCGGGCGTCCGGACCGAGCGCATCAACGTATATGAGAGCCAGCCATAGAAGCGATCACCGAGCGGCTTTTGCAGCAAGAGCTCGCCGCCGAACACCCGCCCGGTGCCGGTGTTGGCGAAGTTCTCGGGCTGGGGCGCGAGCTGCCCGTCGTCGCTCGGCAACGCGAGCAGGTTGGTCGAGGGGCTGATCAGATCCCACAGCTCTTTATAGAACCCGGTGACCTCGAGCGTGACGTCCCAGGGCAGCTTCTGCTCGATCCCGAGGCTGGTGTGCAGCGAGCGTTCGAGCCGCACGCGTGGGTTGCCGAACACCATGTCGGTCTGCAGCAGCCCGGGCCCCTGGCTGTAGAGCCCGACGCCGCCCTTGAACGCGGTGCTCTCGGTCATCGACCAGATGAAGCGGACGCGGGGATCGATCGCGAAGCGCCCTTCAGTCCCCGTGGGGCTGACGGAAGCAGTTCGTGGCGCGCCGTAGTAGTTGAGCCGCACGCCTGGAAAGAGCATGAATTTCTCGCCCGCTCGCACGGTCAGGGTCGAGTAGAGTCCGGGCACGACTCGCGTGTAGGGGGTCTCGCGGACCTGCGTGGCCGCGGCCCCGCCCTCGGGCCCCTGCGGGCCGATCGGCGGCAAGCTGGCGCGACCGCGGAACCACTGCGCGACCACCTCGCTGCCGACGCGCAGGCGCACGTTGCTGGTCAACCGCCGGCTCAGCTCGGCCCGACCGGAGAAGGTGTCGCTCTCGACCGTGAAGCGGACCCCGCCGAAGAACGAGCTCGAGAACAGCTCGCGCTTATACGAGGGCGTGATCAGGAACTCCCACGGGCCGGTGACCTTGCGATAGACCACGTCGACGCGGTGAAACCACTGCGTGGTCTCGAGCCGGTCTCGCTCGTCCTCGCTGACCTCGTTTTGCTCGGCGAAGATCAGCTTGGTGCGATCATCGGAGCCGAAGCTGCGGATCGACAGCTCGCCGCCGTCGACCGGATAATCGAACAGCGCCTGATAGTCCCAGTAGCGCGGCGCCAGGGTCAGACCGAGCCCGACCTCGTCGGGGATCACGACCGGCAGGATCGCGTCGACGTAGCTGCGCCGGGCCGAGAGCACGAAGCTGCCCTTGCCAACCGGGCCCTCGACGAGCGCGCCGGCGTCGAACAGGTCGGCGTCGACGTAGCCGTGGTAGCCGTCCCGCCGACCCTTGCGCGGCTGGACGTTGACGATGCCGCCGGTCGCGTCACCGTAGCGGCTGTCGAAGTTACCCGGCACGAAGTCGATCTGAGCCAGGATGTCGCTGTTGAACACCGAGGTCAGCCCGCCGAAGTGAAAGAGCGTGGGGATCTCGTGATAACCGAGGTACACGCCCGAGTCGGCCGGCGCCGAGCCGCGGATCACCAATTGGCCGGCGCCGAAGGGCGCTCGCGCGACGCCGGGGAAGTTCTGCAGCGCTTTGAGGCCATCGCCCTGGGTGCCCGGGATCTCGTTGATCTGCTCGACCTCGATCGTGCGAATTACTGCCTCGGGCATCGTCTCGCGCTCGGTCGAGACCTCGGTTCGATAGGGCGTGCCCGCGACCCGGGTGAGAAAGAACTTCTGCTTGTCGAGGGTCTCGCCGGCGGAGAGCTCGACCACCCATTCGAGCCGCTCGAAATTGGTCCCGAGCATGATCAGCCGGACCCGACCCGCGCTCGGGGCCTGCGGATCCTCGTGTAGAGAAAAGCGGCCCTCGCCGTCGCTGACGGTGCGCAACATCCAGGCTGGCTCGCGCTCGTCGCCGTAGAGCTGCTGGCGAACCCTTCCGAGCGGGTAGTCGGGATCGGCCGGGACCGCGAGCACAGTGACGCCCGGGACCGGCGTCCCTTCGCCGGCTTCGAGCAGCATGCCGGTGATTCGCACCGGACCCGACGCGGCGGGCTCGGGCTCGAGCTCGGTCTCGATCTCGATCTCGGCCGTGCCGATCTCGTCAGGCCTGGTCTCGTCAGGCTCGGGCTCCGGTCGCGAGGGCGGCGTGAACTCGAGCGTGATCGACAAGATGACCTCGACGACCTCGCCCTCATAGGTCGCGGGCTCGAAGCGCAGCTGCTCCACCGCTGCGAGCGCGACCGCGTCGATGTCCGGGTGCACGCCCTCGAGCAGCTCGATCTCGCTCGGCGTGCCGTCGGTCCGAACCACGTAGCGGATCGTCACCTTGCCCGCAGGCGGCTCGTCGAGCTCGAGCAACGCCTCGGGGTACGCATAGGTGACTTGGTTGGTGGGCTTCGGTGGGACCAACTGCTCGGGCGGGCCGGCCCACGCCATGGGTGAGATCGACAATGTAGAGATCAGCACGCTCGCGAGCAGCACGAGCCGGGCTCGAGGTCGACGCACGGGCGGTGCTGCCTCGGCACCAGCCGCAGCCGCGTGTTCGAGCATGACCCGAGGGCGCCGCCTCACGGTCCGCTTGGATATCACATACCGGGCGCTCGCGCGTGCCTCCGGTTTGTTCCCGCGAGCCTGTAAGAGCCCTCGCGAGGGTCCCGTTCGGCCCGCCCGCAAGACCATGGCACGCCTAGCCCGAGCTCCCCGCACGCTCCTGTTCTTCTCATTGCTCTCGCTCGCCAGCGCGTGCGACCACACCCGCTCGGGCCCGCTTGGCCCCCTCGATGTGATCGAGGACAAGGAGAAGGATAGCGACGCGCAGGTCAGCGCCTACGTCGAGCCAGTCGAGCTGGAGCTCGACTGGACGCTGCTGAGCAACAAGCTGCCGGCCGAGCAAGCCAGCGAGGCCTACGCCCGCATCCGGATCGAGGCGCCCGACGAGCTGAGCCTGCCCCCGCCGCCGGCCCGCGTGGTCCTGGTCGTCGACACGTCGGCCTCGATGAAGGGCGACGCGATCGTCGGGGCCAAGCAGGCCGCCGAGGAGCTGGTCGAGACCCTGCGTGACGGCGATCAGTTCGCGCTGGTCGTGTTCCACTCGAGCGCCGAGGTGCTGCTGCCGATGACGGCGATCGATGACGAGAGCCGAGCGCTGGCAAAGGCGAAGATCGAGCAGATGCAGGCGTGGGGCACCACCGATCTGGCCTCGGGCCTGCGCCTGGCACTAAACGAGTTCAACACGCCGATCCCCACCGCGCCCACGCAGCTCGGTCCCGAGCAGCAGCAGGCCTACGTCGGCGGCGTGCTGCCGCCCACGACCTGGCTCGAGCGGATCGTGCTACTCGGCGACGGCGTACCCAACGAGCGCAGCTCGATCCCCGGCCTCGCGTTGGAGGCCGCCGGTCGCCGGATCTCGATCACCGCGCTCGGCTACGGGCTCGACTTCGACGAGACGGTGCTCGCCTCGCTCGCGACCGCTACCAACGGCCACTACCGGTTCGTCGAGGACCCCGCGGCCGTCGCTGGCTTGTTCCGCGACGAGGTGCTCGACATCCAGCGGACCGTCGCGCAGGACGTGCGGCTGTCGGTCGCCCCCGGGCCCGGCGTCAGCGTGCTCGAGGTCGTCGGCCGCACGATCGGCTGGAACCCCAACACCGCGCGCTACGAGGTCAACCTCGGGTCGATGTCCGAGGGCGGCGACCAAGAGCTGCTCGTCCGCCTCGGCGTCGGCTCGCACCGCGACGGTGCGACGATCGAGCTGCTCGACCTCGGGCTCGACTTCATCGACATGCAGACCGGCACGGGCGCCCGCACGGAGCAGGCGTTCCTGTCCGCCGAGGCCAGCGCCGACGCCCAAGCGCGCCTGGCCAGCGAGGATCCCGAGCTCGCCCGCGAGGTCGCCCGCGCTCGCACGAACGCCGCGACCTTGACGGTCACCTCGCTCGCGCGCGGTGGAGATCTCAAGGGTGCCAAGGCAGCGCTGCGCGAGGCGGTCGCGTGGGCGCGCGGCGAGGCCAAGCGACTCGGTGACGACGCGCTGCTCGAGCAGGCCGACAGCCTCGCTGCGCTCGAGAAGGAGCTGGCCAGCTTGGTGCCTCCGCCTTCGCCGGTCGCCGGCGCGGCTCCGACCGCGGTCGACATGGCGTTCGCGCCCGCGCCCGCGGCCCCGAGCGCCGATGGCTCGCGGGCGCTCCGTCAGGCGCATAGCGAGGCGTTCCGCGAATTGCACGATTGATGGTGAAATGTCCGAACGAAAAGGGCCGATCAGTGGATTGCTGATCGGCCCTTTTGCAATTGGAGATTTAGTTATTCGCGATCCCGCGATTTGCAGCGGCCCTCTGCCGCCGTGCACTTGAATCGCACGTGAATGTGGTCTTCGTGGCCCCGCACGTGCTGAATCAGCGGCTTCCCCGTGCCCGGCGGCTTCGGGTACTCCATCCATGCCGCCAATTCATCTTTGGTATAGCGGTTCGTCGAGACCGCATAATCATAGAGCAGCTTCTGCAGCTTGCTGTCGATGAATATGGCCTCGATCGCCTCGGTCTCGCGCAGCAATTCGAGCAGGGACCACGTCAATTCACGGTGCAGATTGTCACCGTTCATCGTGCGCCAATTCAGCTCTTCCTTGCGATCCCAGATCTGCGGATAGCTGAGGTCGACGTCGCGGCCGGATTGATGCGAGCTGTGCGGCTCGAGCCGCCCGCCCTCGCGGGCCGACATGTTGCCGACCAGGATCGGCTGCTCGCTCGGGAACCGGCGCGCCCACTCGCGCAGGACCAGGTCGAGGGTCGCAACCGTGGTTTCGGTCGCCCAGCCCTTCCAGGGCGTGTGCTTGAGCTCGCGCCCGGGCCCGTCGACCATCGGCATCGTGCCCTCGCACTTACCGTCGCCGGGGTAGCCGACCGACTCGCTCTTGCTGCCGGCCTTGCGCTTGTAGACCACGATGCGCGTGGAGGGCGGCAACTCTTTGTCGAGATCGACGCCCGGATTCAGCGCTTGGATCTCGTGGTGATATATCTTGTATAGATTCGCTACCGTCTTCATCGCGCCGCCGCGCTTGATCGTGTAATGCACGATCTCGGGCGCGGTGTAGTCCTGCGGCCAGCGCTTGCCGGCCAGCAGGGAGCCTTGCGGCGGGCCGCGTTCGGTTCCGGAGGCTTGATCGGCGGGTTGCGGCGAATCGTCGGAGCCCTGGCCAATCGAGCCTTGATCGGCGGTGCCCGCAGGATTCGGGCCCGACTCGGTGCTCGGCTCGAGCGCGGGATCGGGGGCTTGGCTGGCGTCGTCGTCGACGACGTCGGGCAACTCGGCGGTCTCTGACTCGTTGCCGATCGCAACCGATGGCGCCTGCGCGGCGTCCTCACCGTTGAGCTTGACCAGCGCGACGACGATCCAGATCGCGCCCGCGATCAAGAGCAGCAGCGAGAGCAGCGAGGGCCGGCGGCTGCCTGCTTCGGGTGCCAGCCCGTCGTCGTCCTCGGGGCGCAGGCCGTCAGCCGCGGGCGGCTGACGAAGCCCTTCAGCCGCGGGCGGCTGACGAAGCCCGGAGCCGCTGCTGCTGCTGTCCTCGTCATCGAGCCGATCGGAATCGAGCTCTGCGCGGTCGTCGTTGTCGTTGCCCGCCATGACTCGTGGCCGCCGAGTGTGCGGCCAGGAGCCGAGGGGAAGCAAGTCCGCGGACGCTTTGACAGGTTGTGGGGGCGAAATCGGCCCCGCTTTGCCCACATGGGCCGCCCGGATCGTCCGTGCAGTCCGTGCACTCGGCGGTTGGGCCGGTTAGCTTGCGCGCGAGCAGCGTGGCCGTGAGGACGATCCGGCGCGGCCCGGGAGATCGACCGGTGAACATCAGCGACGAGTTCGAAGGCGGCAACATCGAGGTGATCGAGGCCAGCGATCCACAGCGCGTGCAGCTGCGCTTGCGCAAGGATCATCAGTCGGATCACTCGCAGTGGTTCTTCTTCCGGGTCACCGGCGCGCGCGATCTGGCCTTGCGCATGCAGGTGCTCAACGCCGGCGAGGCCAGCTACCCGGACGGCTGGGAGGGCTATCGTGCGTGCGCCAGCTACGATCGTCGCGAGTGGTTCCGTGTCGCGACTCGTTACGAAGACGGCGTGCTGACGATCGAGCATCACTGTGAGCGGGACGCGGTGTGGTTCGCCTACTTCGCGCCCTACTCGCTCGAGCGTCACTATGATCGGATCTCGGCGTGGCTGGGCTCGGATCGCGTCACGCACGAGTGGCTCGGCGTCACGCTCGACGGGCAGGACCTCGATCTGCTGCACGTGCGCTCGCCTCGTTCGTCCGCACAGCCGCGCAAGCGGGTGTGGGTGATCGCTCGTCAGCACCCGGGTGAGACGATGGCCGAGTGGTTGGTCGAGGGCCTCGTCGATCGTCTGCTCGACGAGTCGGACGCGATCGCCAACGCGCTGCTCGAGCGGGTCGAGCTCTCGATCGTGCCCAACATGAACCCCGACGGGAGCCGCCGCGGTCACCTGCGGACCAACGCCGCCGGGGTCAACCTCAACCGCGCGTGGCGAGAGCCCTCACTCGAGCGCAGCCCCGAGGTCTACCTGGTCCGCGCGAAGATGCAGGAGCTCGGCCTCGACTTCGCGCTCGACGTGCACGGTGACGAGGGGCTGCCCTACAACTTCATCGCCGGGCCGGATGGAGTCGCCTCGGTCACGCCGCAGCTGTTCGAGCTGCAGCAGCGCTTCGAGGGCGCGCTGGTCCGCCACTGCCCCGACTTCCAGACCGAGCACGGCTACCCGGAGCCCGAGCCGGGCAGCGCGGACCTGCGGATGGCGACCAACTGGATCAGCGACCACTTCGGCAAGCTGGCGCTGACACTCGAGCAGCCCTTCAAGGACAACGCGGACCGGCCCGATCCCCGCTACGGCTGGTCGCCGGCGCGGGCGCGCAAGCTCGGCGAGGCGCTGCTCGGGGCGATGCTCGAAGTGGTCGACGCGATGTGATCGAGCGCCGAGGTTATGCTCGGGTCGATGACCGGAGCAGGCGGAGCGGCACGACCGGCGGGCTCGGCCCCCCGAGCACCGATCCGGCGTCGCGTGCTTCGCTGGGTCGGCGCGGTGGTCGGGCTCGGCGTGGTTGGGTTCGCGGTCTGGTCGGTCCGCGTGATGCTCCCGCGGGCGACCGGGTTCGCGGCGAAGGTCGGGTGCACTGCCGTGTTCGTGAGCGGGCGGGAGCTCGAGCGCGTGCGCAACGAGGAGCTGGGGGCGGTTGGGTTCGTCGATCTGGAGGTCGATGAAGCTCGCGGGGAGATCGAGGCGAGCGTAGTTGGGCTGGCGCGGCAACGGGCGCGGCATCACGCCGGGCGTGGCTGCAGCTTGGTGCGTGACGAGGGGCCCGGCCTGGCTCGGGCGGCTGACTCGCAGATCAGCACGACGACGAGCGAGAGCGAGCCAGATCCGCGTGCTTGGCCGCTCGGAGACGGTGAGGATCCGCGGCCCGATCCTGCCGGCCTCGATCGTCGGGCGCTCGACGCTGCCGTCGACCGAGCGTTCGACGAGCTAGATCCCGAGCAGCCGCTGCGGACCCGCGCGGTGCTGGTCGCGTGGCAGGGCCGGCTGCTGGTCGAGCGCTACGGCGAAGGCATCGATGCCCGCACGCCGCTGCCGGGCTGGTCGATGGCCAAGACGATCACCAGCGCGTTGGTCGGCCTGCTCGTCGCGCGAGGCGAGCTCGACGTCGAAGCCCCCGCGCCGGTGCCCGAGTGGCACGAGGACCCCGACGATCCGCGCGCCGCGATCACCCTCGATCACTTGCTGCGTATGAGCTCGGGTCTCGAGTTCGAGGAGCGCTACGGTCCCTTCGGCGAGGGCTCGGACATGCTCTTCGTCGACGGTTCGGCGAGCGAGCGCGCGATCGCAAAGCCGCTGATCGCCGAGCCGGGCACCCGCTGCGTGTACTCGAGCGGGACCGCCAACATCGTCGCGCGGATCGTTCGAGATCAATTCGCGGATCCGGGCGAGCAGCTCTCGTTCGCCCGCCGCGAGCTGTTCGAGCCGCTCGGGGTCCGCACGGCTGTGCTCGAGCTCGATCCCTCCGGCACCTTCATCGGGAGCAGCTTCGCGCTGATGAGCGCGCGTGACTGGGCGCGGCTCGGGCAGCTCTACCTCGACGATGGCGTGTGGGCAGGACGACGGATCTTCTCCGCGGGCTGGGTCGCGTACACGCGCACGCCCGGGCCCGCGTGCGAGGGCAGCTACGGCGCGATGGTTCAGACCAACGTTGGAGCGCGGCGCCTGCCCTCGCTGCCCGAGGACACGTTCGAGATGGTCGGGCACGAGGGCCAGTCGGTGTTGATCGTGCCCTCGCGCGACGCGGTGATCGTGCGGCTCGGGCTGACGCAGGCGCCCGCGCGTTGGGACACCGACGGCTTCGCGGCCGCGATCCTCGCGGCGCTGCCCGAGCAATAGGGACCCTGACCCTGAGCGAGTATGGTTCGGGCATGACCGCACCCTCGACCGCCAAGCGCCCTCGGGTCCTGATCATCGCGAGCGCCGGGATGATCGTCGCCATGAGCGTGGCGATGACCTTCGTCATGATCGC
>CBFGLP010000451.1:0-2539 GCA_965649595.1 uncultured Myxococcales bacterium
TACATGTCGCCCGAGCAGGCTCGCGGCGAGAACGTCGATGCACGCAGCGATGTCTATTCGGCGGGCATCATCTTGGCCGAGCTGCTGACTGGTCACGTTCCCTTCGAAGGGGACTCGGTGACAGCCGTGCTGACCGCCCAGATCTATGACCGCGCGCCGACGCTGGCCGAGCTCGCCGCCCATGATCTCGATCCACGTCTGGATCGAATCTATCGCAAGGCGGTCGCCAAGCGCCCCGGCGATCGCTTCCAGGACATGGGCGAGTTTGCGGCGGCACTGCGGGAGATCCCCGCTCGTCCGTCGGCGCCCTCGGGCTCGTTCGTACGGGCCGTCGCACAGATGAAGCTGCCCGAGACGGTGAGCACCCAGATTACGAGCTCGGATGACGCCGTCGTCGTGGATCCATCGCGGGACGGCAAGTCGAGGGCTCGACCGGGCTGGCTGTCACGGCAGTGGCGATTGGTCGCGGCAGCGAGTGTCCTGGCGTTGCTCGGCGGGCTCGGCTGGTGGGCGACGGGGGTGACTGACATGGGCAGCAAAGACAGCTCGGGGGCGCACGCGCTCGCGGAAGAGGCTGCGGTGCTACAGGCTCATATCGTCGAGACGGTGGAGACGCCGATGAGCGCGTCGATGGTGGCGCGGGTTGGTCGAGCCCAGCTGGTCGATTCGCCGGACGACGTAATGCCCGTGATCAATGAGGGCGTCGACGCGAGCGCCGAGGCGCCCGACCCGACCAGCTCGACCAGCTCGACATCGACTCGAGCGCCGCGTGACACGAGCAAGCTTCAAGCGGCGCCTGTTGAAGCTGCGCCGCCCGTCGCGTCGACGAGCCCGCGAAGCGAGCGAGCGCAGGCCAAGCCGGTCGAGCAAGCGAGCTCCGCTCCGAGCCTCGCGCCGCGACGTGACAAGCTGGAGCTGGATCCAGACGCGCCGCTCGGCTCGACGCCGACGTCTCCGACTGGCACCGCGCCGCCAGCCCCGGCGTCCGATCCCCCGAGCGTCCCGCTCGATACATCGAAAGGTGATGGGAAGGTCGAGGGATCGACGACGCCGCCCTCGCCGGACACCGAGCTCGTGCCCGAGAGCGACAGCCTCGCGCCGATGGAGCACGACACGTGAGCGGTCAGACGCACGCGGCGGGAGCGGCCGTCGAGGCACCAGGGAGACGATGGTGTAGGGTCCGCCCGTGACCCGTCGGCGCAATCGCACGCTCGAAGAGCTGATCGACCGGATCGAAGATCGCCTGATCGACGCGCCGGAGGGCCTCGATGTGGTGGGCCAGCCAGCCAGCGAGCAAGCGCTGGCTGAGGCTGGGCTGCCCGAGGAGGCCGAGATCCTGTGGCGCAATTGGAACGGTATGGAGTTGGGCAACGGCGAGGTCCGCATCTACTCGCTGGCCGAGATGGCGCGAGCGACCGCCGAGGCCGACCACGAGCAGCGGCTGCGCCCGGGTGATCGGGTGATCGGCGAGTACGGCACCGCGTCGTTGGTGCTGCCAACCGATCCTTGGGAGGAGGGCGGTGAGGTCGTGATGGTCGAAGACGACGGCCAGCGGGCACCATATGCATCGAGCTTGCTGCGCCTGGTGCTCGGGCTGGTGGCGGAGATGGGGCTGCTCTACGACGAAGAGGGCGAGTATCGCGACGACCTGTTCGCTTCGGACGGATCCCTGCGACCCAAGGCCGAGCGACGCTTGCTCCGACGCCGGCTCGACTTCGACGAGGACGCGCCCTTTCCTCGCTATCGCCTCGGCCAGATGTTTCGGCGGGCGGGTGAGCGTCGAGCCGCACGCTCGGAGCTGCAGCGGGTCATCCACGTCGCGCCTCAGTTCGCGTGGGCGCACCTCGAGCTCGGCCGCGCAGCGCTCGAGCTGGCCGAGGCTCCGAGCGGCGAGGAGCGGGGCGACGCAAACGAGCGCGAGCGGCTGCGCGAGGAGGCACGCAAGAGCTTCTCGGCCGCCGTGGAGCTGGTCGACGAGCCAGGCTTGAAGGCGCACTTCATGGCCTGGAAGGCGCGCGCTCGCCAGGGCGCCGAGCGGACCGTGATCGCCAGCGAGGTGCTGCGCCTCGATCCGAGCTTCGTGGCCGCACACGAGGCCGGAATCCGCGAGGCATTGGATCAACGGGATCCGCACGCGATCGAGCTTTGGGACCTCGCGCTCGCCGTCGCCCCGAGCCACCTCGGCCTGCTCGCGCTCAAGAGCGCCGTCGAAGGCTTGAGCCGCGAGCTCGCCGCGGAGCAGGGCCAAGAGGGCAGCGATCCCTTCGACGAGCCGGACGAGGTCGATCGCGAGCTCGAGCGCGAGCGGGCAATCGAGCGCGAGCGCGAGCAGAGGCGTACCGAAGCACGGCCCGGTCGCCCTCCCGGTCGTCGCCCCAAGGGCTCGACCCACGGAAAGCCACAACAGCAGGCAGGACGGTCGAAGCCAGCAGGGCAGGGCCGCGCTCGCGGTCGCCGCTGAGCTGAGATCGCAACGCGACCTCCTGTGTGTGCGTGGCTGAGTCTCCGCCGCGTGCCGGAGACGAGAAGAAGGCCTCCA
>CBFGLP010000452.1:0-1612 GCA_965649595.1 uncultured Myxococcales bacterium
GCACGCGCGTGACCGACTTCGGGCTCGCGCGTGCGCTGAGCTCATCGGGCCGGCCGCCCGGGGCAGAGCAGTTCAGTCGACCGCCTGCAGCCGAGCAGACGCGGCTGAGCTCGCTCGCGCCGACCGAGTCGAGCTCGCCGAACGCCGAGCCGTCGTCGAGCCGCGCCCGCGGGCTCGACAAGCTGCGTACGACCGGCAGCAGCGACGCACTGGCCAGCGAGATCACTCGCGCCGGATCGTTGCTCGGCACGCCCGCCTACATGGCGCCAGAGCAGTTCCTCGGCCGCCCCGCCGATCCGCGCAGCGATCAGTTCAGCTTCTGCATCGCGCTCTTCGAGGCACTCCATGGCGTGCGCCCCTTCGTCGGGGAGACGGTCGACGAGCTGCTCGGGGCCATGCACTCGGGCGAGCTGCGTAGCAGCAGCTCCCGCGTGCCCAAGTGGGTTCGCGCGGTCCTCCAGCGCGGGCTCGCGGTCGACCCTGCGATGCGCTGGCCCGACCTCGGCGCGCTGCTCGAGCGCTTGCGGCCGGTCCCGCTCGCTCGCCGCCCCGGGCTGGTGATCACGGCGCTGTCTGTTGCGCTGGCGCTCGGGTTCGGCGCTCACGCGATCGGCTCGTTGGGCGAGCCCGCCGTGCGACTCGTGGGCGTGGACGCTGCGGACGAGCCGGGCTCGCCGACCAGCATCGAGCATGTCCGCGAGCTCGAGTCGTCGTACTTCGGCGCGCTCGCGAGCGGCGAGCAGCGGGCAGCGATCGACGCTGCGCTGGCGCTCGCGTTTGTCTACGCGCGAGACCTCGGCGACTCGACCCAGGCCCACACGTGGCTGCGCCACGCCGACGCGCTCGTCCGAGCGAGCGGAGACGATCCGGACCTGCGCGCCCGTGTCGATCGCGAGCTCGCGTCGGTGCTGGGACGGGAAGGCTAGCGACCACTGTAGCGAGCCATGGAAATACGCACGGCGCGACTCATCCGCTCGTCTCGCTCTTGGCGCGTCAACCTTCCATCAACCACACGTCTCCCGCATCGAGCGCAGCGCATCTGGCCGACCATGTCAGATCAACCAAATCCGCGCAAAGCCCCTTAAGGAACGTACTTCATGATCGTGGAGTCGGTCCACTACCTGTGGTCGTGAAGTCCTGATGAATGGGGCGTTGGCGCTGCGCCGGTTCGACGCTCATGAAGGATTCGCGGGGTCCGGCTTCGTCTCGACCGCTGCTTGGTTGGCTTGCCGGATCGAGACCGAGGCCGTTGCTGCCCGGGAGCACGTCCGCGTGGCCAAGGAGCTCGGAAAGCTGCCGATCATCGGTATGTTCGTCGATTCGCCACCTCCAGCGGGATGATCAAGCTCGAGATGCAACTATCCTGACAGAGGGGATCGAAACTGGCGCCGAAGCCGAGGCCGGCACTTCCGCGGAATCGCCGAGCGACGAGGTTCTCCAAGCCGAGTGCGCCGACGCGATCGTCAATGTCGGGCAGGAACGAACGATGTCTCGTACGCGGTTATACCCCATGGTTGCCCAAAGCCATCACTCGAGACGCTCGAGCGAAATTTGATTGCATGATCAATACTGGCACACTTCGAGATCGAATGGTGAAATCAACATAAACGCG
>CBFGLP010000453.1:0-7644 GCA_965649595.1 uncultured Myxococcales bacterium
GCCCGAACTGGAGCCCGAACCCGCACCAATCGATCCACTGCCCGAGCCCGAGCGATCTCGCCGCATCGCGTTCGCCCTGCGCGCTCACGGCGGTATCTCGCTCGGCGATCTTCCCAGTGTCGGACCGCTCGTGCGGCTCGCGTTCGCCCTGCAGTGGGACCGCGCTCGTCTCGAGCTCGAGGGTCACTACGGGTTCGCTCGCAAGACCCGCTTGGATGGGGCCCCCGAGCAGGGGGCCGATATCGGGGCGGCGATCGGCATCGCTCGTGGCTGCGCAGTGCTGCGTCACCGTCCGGCCAAGCTCGAGTTTCCGCTCTGCGCAGGCGTCGAGGCGGGTGCGCTGTTGGGTCAGGGTGTCGGCTTTCCGGTCGTGCTCGCGGGATCGATACCTTGGCTGGCACTCGACCTCGCGCCGGGGTTGGTCTGGGCTCCCGTGCCGAACCTGGCGATCGGCCTGGCGATCGAGCCCTGGGTCGCCCTGCTGCGTCAGCGCTTTTCCATCGCGGGTCATGGTGTGATCTTTCGACCAGAGGCGGTCGGCCTGCGGGTCGTCGCGGGCCTCGAAGCCAGGTTCTGAGCGCGTGCGCGACGATTCCGATACGTTCGGCTCTCGGAGCAACGATTCCGACGAGAGCCGGCCACTCACCGCCGAAGTGGCCGAGCCCGCCCACGCAATGGCGCTTGCAAGCGCGCCTCCCCAGCTGTCTGCGATCTATCGCGAGCACGTCGACTTCGTGTGGCGGAGCCTGCGGCGGCTCGGCGCCCCGGAGCCGATGCTCGAGGACGCGACGCAGGACGTGTTCTTGGTCGCGGCCCGGCGGATCGACGAGTTCGAGGGTCGCTCGTCCGTGCGGACCTGGCTGTTCGGGATCGCCATGCGGGTGGTCAAGACCCAGCGGCGGACCCTCTGGCGACACAAGCGAAAGCTCGAGGCGGTCGCCTGGGCGCACGACGACGCCAGCCCAGGTGACCCGACCGCGCGACGCGACGCCCAGCGGATCTTGCTGCGCCTGCTCGAGGAGCTCGACGATGATCGCCGGGCCGTCTACGTGCTCGCCGAGCTCGAGGGCATGACGGCGAACGAGATCGCCGAGGGCCTCGGGGTCAACGTCAACACGGTCTACACGCGCCTTCGAGCGGCACGCAAGCAGCTGCGCGAGGCCGCCGAGCGGTTGCTCGCGCAGGGAGGAGAGCGAACATGAGCGACGAGTCGAAGGCTCAATCGTGGCTCGACGAGTTGGTTCAGCACGAGCGGACGGCGACTGGGCCACCCGAGGTCGCGCGCGAGCGCATGTGGTCGACGATCGAGCAGCGCATCGCTCATGGACCACCGCCGCCCGAGCTCGGACCCGAGCCGGCTTCGGCGGTCGTCGGTGGCACGAGCAGCGTCGCGCTCAAGATCGTCGGCGGCGTCGCGCTGACGGGCTTGCTCGCGGGCGCGCTCGCCTGGGCGCTCGTGGACGATCGTGACGACGAGCCTCGGGTGGATGAAGTCGCGCTGGCGGACGATGTGCAGGCACGCGAGGCTCCGCCCGTCGAATCGCCGCCGGTCGAGCCACCCTTACACGAGCCGTCGTCCGAATCGGGTGTCCCCGAGTCGCCGATTCCGGAACCACCGGTCGAATCGCCCGAGGCCGAATCGCTCGAATCACCCGATTCATCGCCCGAGGCGACCCTCGATTCACCAAAGAAGGGCTCATCGAAGGCCAAGGCCAAGGTCGTCGATACAGTCGAGCCCGCGTCGAGCAAGGGCCTTGGCGAGGAGCTCGCGCTCATGCAGCGGCTATCGACTGCGCTGAAGGCCGGAGATTCAGCGAAGGTGCTCGAGCTGGTCGCCGAGCACAAACGCGACTTCCCGCACGGGCAATTCGTCGAGGAGCGCAGCGCCGCCGAGGCGCGTGCGCTGTGCAAGTCGGGCGGCAGCAAGGGCACGAGCAAGGCCGAGCAATTCGCGGCGCGCTGGCCCGACTCGATTCATCTAAAGGCGATCCGCAGCGATTGTGGGCTCGACCCCTAACCTCGATCCATCGAACCATGCCACGCGATCTCTGCACGTTCGGCCTCACCTTGGCGCTGGCAGCCCTACCAGCGCTGCTCGGCGGATGTAATTCGGTGCTCGGGAGCACCGACGAGGCGGCCGACGAGACCGAGACAGACGGCGGGGAGGCCGACGAGGGCGGGTCGATCTGCACCGACGAGGATCCCTGCCCCGAGCAGCAATCCTGCGTGAACGGACTATGTGCGCTCGGCTGCACCACCGACGCCGATTGTGCAGATGATCAATATTGCGACGCCGAGCTCGATCATGTCTGCAAGGCCGACGAGGTCCCGACCTGCTCGGACGATGATGACTGCGCGGCCTCGCAGATCTGCATGTTCGGGTATTGTGTGGTCCCGCCAGAGAGCACGGACTGCCAAGTCGATATCTACATGGACGGCTGCGAGAGCAACGCGATCTGCATGGAAGACTTCGACACCATGGATACTGCTTGCTATCCGATGCCGCCCTGCGGCGAGGATGGCTCGTGTCCGGTCGGTATCTACGGGGCGGTCTGCAATACTGGCTATTTGCTCGACAAGGACGCGATCTGCTTGCTCGGCATGTGCGCGACGGTCGAGCACTGCCCGGCGAATTGGTTCTGCGTCCGCTACACACAAAACGATCCGCTCGGGGTGTGCAGCGGCGGTGGGCTCGGGGAGCCGTGCACTAGCGATGACGAGTGCCTCAGCGGCGCCTGCTTCGCGCTGCCGGGGCTGCCAGGGTTTTGCCAGTGATGCAAGCGCGATTGATCAGGGGCGAATGAGCGCGGCGTTGCGGTGGACGACCTCGCGATCGAGCAGCGGGATCGCGTGCCCGACCCCCGGCAAGATCTCGATCTGCGCCCCGGGGATCCGTTTGGCGAGCACGTTCGCGTTGCGGGGCGGGACCAAGCGATCTTGATCCCCGGTGACGACGCGGGTCGGCACGCGGATGCGGTCGAGTCGTGCGCCGGTCGAGTGGCCGAGCACCGCCCGGAACTGGCCGAAGAACGCCTCCTTGCGGGTCGGCTGCGCCTTCATCAGGTCGAGCCATCCAGCCAGCAGCTCGCCGGCTCGGTCGTGCACGTGCGCGGGTAGCAGCAGGTTGGCCATCACCTCGACGTGGCCGGTGCGGCGCAGCGGGGCGGTCAGCAGGCGACCGAGCGTGTCGATTCGGGGGAGGTGGCCGTGCGGCAACCCGGGGGTGGTCGCCAGCAGCACCAAGCCAGCGACGCGCTCGGGGTGACGCAGGGCGACGTGCTGGGCGATCATGCCGCCCATCGAGATGCCGACGAGCACGGCTCGACGAATCCCCGCGTGGTCGAGCATCGCCGCGACGTCGTCGGCCATGTCGGCCATCGACCACGCGCGGCGAGGGAGGTCGCTCTGACCGACCCCGCGGTTGTCCGGCACCAGCACGCGCCAGGGCTGCGCGGGGTCGTTGGCGAGCCGCTCGGGGAGATCGAACCAGAACCGCCCATCGAGGCTCAGGCCCTGGATCAGCACGAGGGCTGGACCCTGATCTCCGACTTGGCGGTAGTGGACGCGGTGAGATCCGGGGCCGAACGCGAAGGGCACGAGCGAGAGGGTAGCCCAAACTCAGAACCGACCGACGGCTCCAACCCACACACCCCGAACCCAGACGTTCGGTCCGCCAGCTCCAGTTGGCCCTGCAATTGGCGCGATGCTGGGCAGCGCGAGGAAGGTCTGCTGTCGCCAAGCCCGATAGCGTTTTTGCCGGACCAGCCCGACCGTGAGCGTGGTGATCCCGACCGCGAGCGAGGCCCCGCCGATCACGCCCAAGCTGGTCGTGACCGGTCCCGTATCCCCGCGACCGGCTCGCACGGCCGTGGTGATCAGCATGATCGGACCGAGCGTCGAGCCGACCACGCCGCCGACGATCAGACCACCGCCAGACGGCCGCGCCTGCGCCTGAGCGAAGCGCTCCCACTCGAGCAGGCCGCGACGGGCCTTGGCGCCGCGGACGAGCAGGTAGGTCCCGACGGCCAACCCGGCGATGCCGATCGGCACGAAGGTGTAGGCGACCGCGGCTGGACTTCCGCCTTCACGCGCGCTCTCGTAGCCGACCGCGGCGAACGCCCCGAGCGCGAGCGCGAGCGCGACGGAGCCACCGACGAGCCGTCCCGATCCATCCGGTGGAGGCGGCGGTGGTGGAAAGAACTTTGGTTGTGCGGGTAGGGGCTCGGTGGGCGGGGGCTCGGCTGGTTCGGGCGCGAGCTCGGGCGGCTCGGGCGGAGGCGCGGGTTCGGTTGCGGGGTCGGTCGCCGGCTCGGGTGCAGGCTCGACACGAAACACCGGGCCATCGATCGGCTCCATCGGCTCTGCAGGGCTCGTGGGCTCCGCGGAGGTTGGGCTCGGCTCGGCTTGGGGCTGACCGAGCGCGAGCAGGGCGGCCAGGGGAGCGACGATCATCGGCGCACGATAGCTCGATCTCAGCCGGGTCGTGCCGGCGCGAGGCCACGAGCATGGATCCACGCGTGTCGCAGCAGCTCGCCGCAAAACCGGAGGCGGCCGCCGAGCTCCTCGCAGATCTGATCCTGGCGCAGCTCGTCGACGACTCGGCGGATCGCGTCGGCGTCGAGCGTCATCTCGATCGCCAGCCGCTGGCGCAGCTGCGTGAAGGTCAGCGCGTCCTCTTCGGCCAGCGCGAGCAGGTCGAGCACCGCGAGCGCGATCCCACGGGTCGGCTCGCTGTAGCTTCGCAGCACTGGATTCAGCTCGGCCCGCAGCTGCCAAGGATCCCGGGGGTCGCTGGTCACTCGACCGAGCAGCGGCTCGAGATCGCTCTCGCTGACCGGTCCGCGACGGCGGCTCAGCTCGGCCAGCGCCGCGTGGATCCACTTGGGCACATGATCGAAGGTCTCGGCGACCCGCCTGGCGAACGCCGCTCGATCGCGGGCGGTCACGCTCTCGCCCAAGAGCAGCGCGACCGCCAGGCGAGCGCCCGACTCGGGGCTCAGCGGCTCGACGAGCACGCGCTCGAGCGCGTCGAGCAGGGCGCTCGGCGGTCGCGGGCGCATGCGCTCGAGCGAGCGCGCGAGTCGAGTGTTGCTGACCAGCAGCCAACGCAAGCGCGGCTGCTCGCGTCGCAGCGCGTCGAGGGTCGCGAGCAGCTCGGCCAGCTCGCCGCCACGATCGTGGTGGTCATCGAGGAAGCGATCGAAGTCGTCGATCGCGATGACCAGGTTGGAGCCGGAGCTCGACGAGCGATCGGCGAGCTCGGCCAAGATCGCGTTGCGGATCAGCCCGAGCGTGTCGTCGCTCGGCTCGACGAGGATCTGCGCTGGACCGTCCTCGCCAGCGGAGCGGCGACTCGGACCCTCGCCAGCGGAGCGGCGACTCAGACCGTCACGTCCTCGCAGCCGTGGCTCGATCAGCGCGCGCAGGCTCGGTCCTGGCTCCGCCGCCTCGCTCAGCGCCACGAGCAGCGCACGAGCCAGCCCGCGCGTGCCCTCGCGCTCGCTCGGAGGTAGCGACACCAACCGACCAGCCCAGGTCTTGGGTGGGCTGGCGAAGGCCAGCCGCACCAGCGTGGTCTTACCGAGGCCCGAGCGACCTTGCAGCACGACGCCCTGGCTCGTGAGCGTCGACCACAGCCGCTCGACCGCCGCCTCGCGGCCAATCGCCTCGCTCAGCTCGACGACACCCCGAGGGTCGGCTTTCATGCACCGACGATACACCCATTAGGGGACGAGCTCGGCCAGCCGTACGAAGCTACGCGAGCGCGCGGCATCGTCCGCTTGCAGCCAGCGAGCGAGCGCGGCGATGTACTGCGGTGTTGATCCACAGCAGGCGCCAGCCAACGCGAAGTCCGGACGCGCGCGAAGCCACGCATGCATCTGCTCGGCGAACGCCTCGCTCTCGATGATCTGCTCGATCCAGGTGCCATCCCAGCTCCGCTTGCCGAGGTGCGGGTAGAGGCCGAGCGGAAGGTCCGGCCGCGAGCTCTTGGCCACCGCCGCGTGCAGGGCCTCGAGCGCGGCCGGGACCGCGTCGATCTGCGTGCAGTTGATCAGCAGGGCGTCGAGCCGCGGGGCGCGATCGATCCGACGGATGAGCGCCTGAAAGGTCTCGCCGCCGAGCAGCCGCGAGCCGTCGGGCCGCTGGGTCGCAATCGCGCTCGGAGGCAGCCCCGGGGGCAGATCCGCGAGCGGGAACGTGGAGTCTGTGGTCGGTAGCCCCGCGACCACTCCCAACCAGACGGGCACCTCGAGCGGAGCGACGGCCTCGAGCGCGATGTCGATCGTGTCCAGGCCGATGTGGGTCTCGCTCAGCAGCAGATCCACGCCCGCGTCGACCAACGCCTTGGCCAGCCGTCGCTGCTCGTGGACCCGCAGCTCGGAGGGCTCGTCGCCTCGCTCGGCCTCGCGCTCGCGGACGAGCGGCGGCAACGAGCCCGCGATCCGGACCTTCGCCCAGCCCTTGCGGTTGCGATCCTCGATCGCCGCGTCGCGACGAGCCGCGTCGATCAGCGCCACGCAGCGACCAACCAGCTCGTCGAAGCGCTCGGCGATGCCCGCCTCGGCGAGCGTGCGTGGATGCAGACCGAAGCTGTCGGTCGTGATCACCTGCGCGCCTGCGCGGATGTAGTCGGCGTGGATCGCCTGCACGAGCTCGGGGG
Organism: uncultured Myxococcales bacterium; assembly: GCA_965649595.1. GTDB lineage: Bacteria > Myxococcota_A > Polyangia > Nannocystales > Nannocystaceae > Plesiocystis. The sequence continues at coordinate 6,662 of CBFGLP010000453.1, forward strand.
CGTCGAACAGCGCCCGTGCAGCGAAGAGCGGCGCTCGAAGCTCGAAGCCCCGGCGCGACAGCTCGGTCGCCAGGGCTCCGTCGAGCACCACCACGTCATGGTCGAGGCTCACCGCCTCAGTCTCGCACGACTTCGATCACCGTCGAGGCGGTCAGGCACACTCGCCCGAGTCGGTCGTGCAGCAGTCCTTCGAGTTCATCAGGCAGAAGGTTGGATCGCCGTCGGCCCCGATGTTGGGCATGATCGTGCAAGCGTAGCCCTCGCGCCCGCACTGCGAGTCGCTCTCGCAGGGCATCGCGCACACGGTGTAGACGCCCTGCACGCCGACGCACGCGATCCCGCCGTTGGGATCGCATTCCATGTCGTCGAGCTCGTACGAGACGTCGGTGCCGGGCAGCTGGCAGGGCTTCGAGCAGTAGCCGCCCGGGAGATCGTAGACACCGAGGATGTTGGTCACGCACTCGGCCCCGGCGCCGAGCACCGTCTCGCACTCGGCGTTGGTCATGCAGGGGGCGCCCCAGCTGTCCATGATCGAGGCCGTGGTGCCGTCTTTTTCGCCCCACTCCTCGCCGCACACCCGCCCGGTCTCGTCGTCTCCTTCTCCGCCGCTATCACAGCCGAGCACGATTCCGAGGGTCAAGGCGAGGGTCGAGGTCAGGCACGCGAAGAGACGCATCATCGCGGGAGGCTAGGCAGCCGTCCTCATGATCGTCAACTAGCAGACCCTTGCGCAGCGACGCGTGCAGACCAGCGGTGACGCCGATCTGCCCGCGTCGATCTCGACTCGTTTTAGCCCTCCGAGGGCTAAAACGGCTCGCTACCTCAAACTGTGCGCTGCAGCACAACCGCGATGCCCTGGCCCACACCGATGCACATGCTCGCGAGTCCCCACTCGCTACCGGTGCGTCGGAGGCCATGCGCCAGCGTCGTCACGATGCGTGCGCCCGAGCAACCGAGCGGGTGGCCCAGCGCGATCGCGCCGC
>CBFGLP010000454.1:0-3924 GCA_965649595.1 uncultured Myxococcales bacterium
GGCCAGTCGAGCTCGAACCGGCCACTTGCCGAGGTCGGGGTCGCCGACTCGGGCCCCGCGACCGAGGCCGAGGAGACGCTCGAGCCCGCGAGCGAGGCCGAACAGATGCCCGAGCTCGTGCCCGAGCCCGCGATCGAGCCAATCGACGAGCGGGCCGAGATCCAACGTTGGCAGGGCTGTCACCCGATCGAGGTCGCCCACATCGAGTTCGGGAACGACGAGGATCGAGCGACCAGCCGAGCGTCCAAAGCCGAGCTCGAGCGCCTCGTCGCGGGTTGGAATGCGCCGCCCGGTGAGGACGGTCCGGTTGCGAAGATCCTGATCGAGGGCTGGCGAAGCGCTGGCGAGGACGCGTCGCTCGACGATCTGCGTGCGGAGGGCATTCGGACCGCGCTGATCGAAGCTGGCGCTGACTCTTCGCTGCTGCTCGCGGCGGGCTTCGACGTGGCGGGCAATCTCGATGAGCGCGACGATTCGCAGAGCCGGGCGGTCACGGTGCTAGAGGTTTGTGGGATCTGCTGCATACTATGATCAATCGAGGGCTCCGAGCTCGCCCCGATCCCTGCGCAACATTTTGATACGCTGCATTACCAGTGGCTGAGAATCGACAATGAAGGCCAGTCGGCCGCCTGCGGGGTGAGGATGATGGAGGGTAAATGTCGCCCCATGTGAAATGACACGAGCATTGGCTCGGCAATCATGATCGTTCCCGCGCAGGGTTGGTACGTTCGGCGACATGGAGCCCAAGATGGAGCATTTCACCACAATCCCACGTAGGTTTACCCGCATCACGCTGACGTCGCTCGTCGTCGCCCTCGCTACGGCCTGCGACGAGCCCAACCCGACCGAGGCCGAGGTCGTGGCCGAGGCCGAGACTGAAGAGCCGACGCCAGCAGATCTGCCGGCCGAGGACGCACCCGACCACGAAGCCGTGACCTCGCTCGACGAAGAGCCGAGCGAGCTCGATGTCGAGCCGCCGATGGCCACCCCGCGCGCGACGGCCTACATCACCGGTCGCGTCACTTATAAGCCCGACTTCTACACGCTCACCTCGGGCTCCAACTCGGCGTCGATGAACAACAGCTACGTTGGTCGAGGACGAGTCCCCAGCGCCGACTCGTCCTATTCGCCCGTGCGCTACCTGTTCATCTGCGCCTACGAGGCCGACGGGCTCAAGACTGACTTTCGCAGCAACAGCGAGGGTGACGACGACCTGCTCGGCTGTGCTCGAGCCGACATGTTTGGGCGTTACACCATCCCGATCGAGCGCTCGGGCCAGGACGACGACGTCTATCTGGTCACGAGCTTCTGCGACAATCCGCAGGTTTCGATCACCGTACCGGGCACGAGCGTGACTTACGACGACGTCCCGGAGGTGTGCATCCGGCCCAACTACAACGCCACGACCGGGACCTGGACCGACCTGAACGAAGGCGGAGGAGATCCAAAGATCAAGTACCTGACTACGCGAGCGCACACCGATCGTTTGGCCGCGAGCGGTGAGACTCGGATCTCGTGGAACCTCTCTTGTCCGCTGCAAGACGGCTACAAGCCCTCGGATCCACAATTCGATCCGGTCATCTGCACTGGCTCGGGCAACGGCACGCTCGAGCCGACGGAGACGGAGGTGGGGACCATCTGGGCCGTGCCGAGCTGGGCCGGTAACACCAATTCCAGCATCGGCTTCAACAAGGAGTTCACCCACATGTTCGTGTCCATGATGGAGAACTCGCGTTGGTACGGGACCTACAAGCCCGACGACACCAACGCCCTGGGTGGTGGGGCTTGCTCGACCACGTCGTGTCAGGGCGCGATCTATGTCTACGCCTGTGACGCCTTCCAGTACCCCTACGGGCCCTACGAGAACCCTGGAATCGACGGCTCGGGCTGTGGTGCACGAACCTTGAACGCTCGGGAGATCACCATCAACCACCGCTGCCCCTCGAGCGGTGCGGACGTTGGGACCTGCGGAGACCTCAACCCCCACGTGGTGACCCACGAGCTCGGTCATGTCATGCAGTTCCGGTGGGGGCAGAGCAGCGGTAGCGGGGATCTGACCACGTACCGACACCACACGCTCGAGGGATGGGCCGACTTCGTCGCGCTCGCGACTTGGTACACGGCCGACGCCGCGAGCTCTCCCAACGCGGCGAGCGACCCCCACTTCAACAGCCCGAGCTACGTCGCCGAGGCTCCCGCTGCTTTTAGCGGCGATAACTGGACCGAGAACACCTGCGGCAGCGGCAACGGCTGCAACTGCTCCGAGGGCAACCTCTACGCGCTCACCGGGAACAACGACGAGTCGCGCGAGGCGATGTTCTTCTGGGACCTCTACGACACCGCGACCGACGGCGGCTCCGACAACGTCGCGCTCGACTTCGGGTTCATCCGGTCCCACTGGAACCTGTTCAGCGATCTCAACAACGACGGGGATCTGTGGGACGAGCACGAGACCAAGGAGTGCGTGACGTCCTCGTGCACTGGTGACGACGGCGTCAACCTCGAGGACTTCCAGTGGTGGTGGGACGAGCTGCGCCCGCTCACTGGCGCCCCCTCGCTCGACCCGATCATGTCGCTCAACTGCACGGACCGTCACCCCGACGGGCTCAACTGCACGACCGGCGCCAGCGTTTGCGATCCCTGATCGGAGCCTGACTCGGACCGGCGCTGTGTGAGGCCGATGCTTCGCAGCGCCGGTCGATCGAACCGTGGTGCATCCCGCGTGGTGCTGCTAACCTCGGCGGCCGAAGCCGTGCCGAGCGAGTTTGCCCCGCGTCCGACTGCCTCTGCCGCCTGTCCTGGCTCGGCTACAGCCTCGGGCCGCGGCGGTGCTCGTCGGGCGCGGCGCTGGCTCGGTCGCCTCGCGGCCGCGGTGTTCGTGCTCGCGAGCTGGTGCCCCGGACGCACCACTGAGGCCTCGACGGTAGCCGAGCAGCGCGCTCGTCTGCCGCCACCCGCCGAGTGCACCGACCCGGTCGCCGGGATCTGGAAGTCGCACAGCTACGACTTCGTCCACTACGACTGGACCGTGTTCACGCTCGATATCAAGCGGGTCGAGCCGGGCGTCGATCGCTTCACCGGGACGATCACCAACCATAGCTGGGAGGCGTCCGAGGCCCAGAGCTCACCGCCGCCCTGCACCGGGGCGCTGCGCTACGTGGTCTCGATGGACGCCGAGGGCAAGGTCGAGAGCGGTGTGATCGACTTTTATGGGGTCGGCACGTGGCGGCTCGACGACGTGCCCTGTGGCTACTGGGACATGGACTACAACCTCGATCACTTCACCGGCAAGATCGACCCCGAGCTCTACGAATTCCAGTCGGTCAACAACGATGGCGGCCGCTCGATCAACGATCCGGTGGTGTTCCGGCGGGTCAAGTGCCACGATGGCCAGGATGTCGAGGGCCAAGCCGACGAGCCCCGCATCGCCGTGGCGCCACCACCTTTTTATCCGCCCGAGGACGAAGGCGCAGGCTGTGGGTTTCGCTGAGGTGCATCGGTGAGCAAGCGGAGTCGTCGGCCGAGCAAGCTCGGGCGCGCGTGGGCTCGTGCGCGCGAGCTCGGGGATCGGGCGGCGGGGCTGATCCCCGTCACGTGGCTGGGGCTGCTCGTGCTGGCCGGCTGCGCGCTCGCGTTCTTCGACTACGGGCTCGACAAGATCGATCTCGTGCTCTTGGTGATCGGTGCGGTCGGCCTGGGCGTCGGCGCGATCGCTCTGCTCGCGACCGTGCTCGCGGGGCTGTGGCTGGGCCTGCGCCACCGCAACAAGATCAGCGAGACCCCGATCGACATCGAGTGCGGGTACCCGGTGCCGACCGGCTTTGCGCTGCCGCGGCTGTGGTGGATCCCCTTCGTGTCGGTCAGCTGGCGCTGGCTCGAGCCGCAGGCCAAGGTCCGCATTCGGCCGCAGCGCGGCAAGCTGCG
>CBFGLP010000455.1:0-4209 GCA_965649595.1 uncultured Myxococcales bacterium
GCCGAAGACCCGACCAAGAAGGTCTGCCCCGCCGAGGTCGCCGAGTACCCCGCTCCCTACTTCATGGACAGCGTGCTCATCCGTCTGCCCAAGGGCGTGACCGAGGAGAACTTCGTCGAGGTGCAGCCGGGCTTCGCTCGCATCTCTGGCGGAACCGTCGAGTCCGTCTCCTGCGTGGCCGATGTCCCCGGCGCCAACATCAACTTCATGGCGCTCGTCCAGTTCGAGGACGACACCTCCAAGTCGCTGACCCAGCTGCGCGACGAGACCCTCGCCAGCATGGGCTACACCAACCCGACCTTCTCCGAGGAGAAGGCCGACGACGCCAAGCGCACCTACGAGGTCGTGGTCGACGTGCCGCCGGACGAGGCCAACGGCAAGCCCGAGCCTGCCAAGGCGCTCTTCTACATGAAGGCCGGCCACGGTCGCATGCACGTCCTGGTCATGGAGACGCACCCCGCCGCGTGGAACGCCCTCAAGGAGACCTTCCGCGAGTCGGCCAAGCGCATGTCGCTGCTCAACCCGTGAGGTTGACGGTGACCCGCCTTCGGGCCTAGGACGATTCGGGCGGTGCCGCTGCAAGCCCTTGCAGGACACCGCCCGAACGGCTAGAACCTCGGCCCCAACGCTCGCCACCCGAGTCAGCGCCCACGGGCGCTGAGGCGAGCACCCCGACCCCTTCGTCTAGAGGCCTAGGACACCAGCCTTTCACGCCGGCAACACGGGTTCGAATCCCGTAGGGGTCGCCAGCACAATCCGAGCCCCGCCTCAGGGGCCTTGGGCTCGTAGCTCAGAGGTAGAGCGACGGACTTTTAATCCGTTGGTCGCAGGTTCGACTCCTGCCGGGCTCACTTGGATACGGCGTCGATAGGACGACGCCTATTGTCTCAGGTCAGCTCGTCGAGTCGGCTGCCTGAATGCGGCGATTGAGCATCGCGCTTGATATTGCCCATTCGGCGGTCCGAGCGACGACCGCTACCTCGCCTGAACATACAACGAGAACGGGAAGTCCCCCTGCGCGTCGGCAAAGCTGGCATCCGGCACGTCGATCACGAATTCGTGCACGCCCGCGCTGACTGGGCCCCACGGGATGATGCGCGTGTCGATGATATCGCCGGGGCACCAATTGCTGAACGACTGCCACTCTTCATCCGACCGAGGGTACGGGCCGTAGATGCCGTTGCCCTGCGTGTTGTACTTGCGAAATGGCTCGCAGCTCGTGCGCCCGGGCTTGTATTGGAGCGCGGGCACACCATCGACGTACACGTAGTGATCACGGCGGATGTACTCCTCGCCGCCCGCGTTGGCGCCGTGGTTCGAGGTGATCAACACCAGCTGCGCGTTCTCGCTGGCGGCCTCGAGCTCGAATTCGATGGTCTTGCGCGTGGTGCCCAGCTCGTCGCTGGCGCCCTCGGTATAGTTGTTGAACGGCTCGCTGATGGCGAGCGGCAGCAGCACGTCGAAGTCATCGGGCTCGACCGCGCTGTCGGTGTAGAGCAGCAGCGAGCCCAGCTGCGTGTCGTTGCGCCCGGCACAGCCCGCGATCTCGTTGTTGGCCGCGTAGGGCACCCCAAAGATGCTCAGCTCGAGCCAAAAGTCGTAGGCGGCCGCCAGCTCTTCGTCTTTCAAGATCGCGACCACGTTGTTGGCGTCCCACTCGTAGGGGACCGTCGTCGGCGCCTTGTTCATGTCCATGAAGGGGGTGATGAAGCGCGCCAGCTCGATGCGCTGCACCTCCGCGGGCACGTACTGCGTAGCCCCCTTGGGCACCAGCGCGAGGTTGACCGAGCCGATCCGATCGTAGTTGTCGCACAGCGCCCCGACCACCACGCCGATCTTCAACGTGTTCTGGATGGTCGCTAGCTGCTCGTCGCTGAACTTGGTCGCGTAGAGCGAGTTGCTGTGGCGGATCGAGCCCTCGGGCACCGGGTCTTCGACGGTCGTCGCGTAGCCGTCATAGAACACGATCTCTTCCATCACCCAGATCACAGCGGGCTCGGGTGGTGGGACCTCGTCGCTGTCACCCTCGCTCCCGGTGCTGTCGCTGGTGGCGTCGTCGGTGTCTTCCGCAGCTTGCGGGGTCCCGCACGCGGCGACCAGAGCCGACACAAACACCCAAAAGGTGGGACCGAGCAGCGCGACCGGCTTCACGATTTCACGGTACCAGATCGCCCCCAGTCTGGGGCGCGGTGTTGGGGCCGTGCGCTGGCTGCGTGGCCACACGCTCGGGCGTTGACCGTGGCTACACCTGTACCTCGACCGGCTCGCGTAGCAGCAGCAGTCGATAGCGACCGACGCATTGAAACCCGAGCGCTGCATAGGCGCGCCGGGCCGGAACGTTCGAGTCGCTGGTAAACAGGATCGCCGTGCTCACGCCCGCCTCACGAGCGGCGAGCAAGTGAGACGCGACCACGCAGCGGCCGTAGCCGAGCCTGCGCAGCCCGTGAGGGGTCCAGACTCCGCCGATCTGCACTGCGTCGGACAGCTGCGCGTTGAAGCCTGTCCGCGCGAGCAGCTCGCCGTCTCGCTCGAGTACCCAGACATCGCCACGAGCCACCGAAGCCTCCAGCTCTGCCCGGACCGCCGCTCGAAGCTCGGCGCTCTCGATGTCGCGAACCTCCTCGACGCGGTAGCGCACCGTCCACTCGGTGACGCGATCGAGGTCGGCCCGCTCGAGCGCGCGCCCGCGGACGGCCCCATCACGAAGGGCTACTGGCACCCGAAGCTCTGTGAGCTCGAGCCGATACAGGCCTTCGGCGTCGTCGAGCTTGGCAGCGTCGCTGGTCGGCAGCCCGAGCGCAGCCGCGATCTCGTCGACCTGCGGCGCCGGGCCAACGACTCCGCGGATCGGCCTGCTGCTGGCCTCGACCGCCGCGCGAGCCACCGCGGCGGCGTGCTGCGGCGCGTTCACGATGATGTTGCCCATTCGGTAGTGACAGGCCACACCGACGAGCGCCTCACCTTCGAAGGCGCCCGCGTAGGTCCCGTTGAATCGGTCGCCGCGATCCTCGAAGCCTGCTCGCTCCAAGTTCGACAGCAGGAACATCGAGTGCTCGATCCGCTGGCGTAAAAAGCCACGCAGCAGGGCGGCCTGGTTGGGGGTCAGAATCGCTGTCCGAGCCACGCCCGAGTGTGAGCCCGAGGGCCTCGCTCAGCAAATCGAACGGTCATCCGTGCTCGCGTCGGGACCGAGCGGGTGTTTCCCGAAACCCATCAGCGCTCGCCGAGCAACGAGAGCTGGCTCCCCGCCCCCGCCGACGCGACATCGACCGGCTCCACACACGCCGGGTCGTCGTGCTCGATCGAGTTGACCCGGCTCGACACCGCGATCCCCCGCAGAGCCCCCACCGGTGCGCTCGCTAGCAGCGGCCTCGCATTGGCAGCCGCCCCGAGCAGCCACCCTTCGTACACCTTCGGCTCGATGATCGCAGGCATCCGTGGGTGAAATGCCTCGATGTCCGCGTTGGCAGGCACGGTGACGATCACGAACTGGTCCCGCGCTCCAGGCTCACGACTCTCAGCCACGACCGCCGCGAACAACAGCCCACGGCCAGCCGCGTTGCGAAACCACCACGGCTGCGCCCGACCGCCACGGCGATCCCACTCGAAGAACCCATCAGCCACGACCAAGCAGCGAGCGTGGGCGAAGGGCGTGCGAAACATCGGTCGCTCGGTCACCGTCTCGGCCCGGGCGTTGATGACCAGCTGGTCCTTGGGACCGGGCATCCCCCAGCGTGCTCGAGCGAGGATCGGCCGCCCTGCTCGGGCACGGACCACCCAATGATCTTGGCCTGGGCCGACGTTGTAGCGGGCGTGGTAGCCCGACCTCGCCAGCCAATCGCCGAGCGCAGCGGAGTCGAAGCGGGGGATCAGGCCCGCGATCAGATCGGCCGCCGCGCGGTGATCGGCCGAGGTCAGGCTCAGGCGTCCGCACATCGCCAGATGACAGCACGTGCTGCGGCGCGCAGGCAACTCAAGGCACGATCCGAACCCTTACCTCGCGCTCCAGCTCGGCCGGCAAGAAGAAGATGAACGCGTGCGTGCCTGACAGCTCGACCGATTTCGACGCGAAGGACGAACCATGCGGCGGCGCCTGCGTGACCTCGTCGACGTAGGGCTCCTCCGAGCAGGGGGCGCACTGCTCGATGACCAACTTCACGTCCAACCTCGGGTCGTCGGACGGGTCACCGCGCTCCTCCACGACGACCT
>CBFGLP010000456.1:0-1555 GCA_965649595.1 uncultured Myxococcales bacterium
CGCGCGATCGTGGACTTCGACGAGCCGACCGGACCATGCAGCAAGATGATCCGCTTCTCGGTCCCATAGCGCATGGCCGCGGCCTTGAGCACGTTGACCAGGCGCATCAGCGGGATGTCGAGCCCATAGATGGCATCGCGGCCGCCGTGGCGCTCGTCGCCGAAGAACTTGTAGCGGGTGATCTTCTTCTTGTTGTCGACGTAGGTCTCTGTCCCCGCGGCCAGGACCATGTCGTAGAGCCGCTCGTGCGAGGTCCGAGCTACGCGCGGGTTCTTGCGGACCAGCTCGAGGTAGTCCTCGAAGGTCCCGGACCAGTTGAGGTCCTCATAGCGCTTGTAGTCCTGCAGCGCGGCGATCTTGGAGATGAGGCTGGAATTGCTCATGCCGGGTTTCTCGTGGTCGAGGTCGGGCGGCGTGGGGCTCGGTCAGACTGTGACTCGGTCGGACAGAGGCTGGTTGTGAAGCCAGGCCGAGGCAGTCGCGGCTCCACGTGGAGACATGCTCGCGGATCAGTGGCCGCTGACCGCGACCGCAGGTTCTTAGCATACGACCGAAGGCCGTCGGGCGGCCACCGGCTCCGCGCAACATCTGCCAGCATGCACGTCCACTCGGGCTTCGCATCCAACTGCGCGTGAAGTGGGCACGATCCCCGGCGCAGCGGCCGAGCACGTGCCCATGTCGCGCGGGTGGTTCGCCTCGGGTCGCAGCTGATCGATATGTGGGCACGAGTGCTCGGGGCGTCGACCCGATCGAGGAGAGAGTGACCGACAGAGTTTCCCCATGGACCAATCGCGCACACTCGCACAGGCCCATCGTCCGCGGGTCGAACACAGACCCAGTGCTACACTCGCTCTCCGTACGCGCCTTCGAGCGTCGACCTTTGCTGTGACACGAGCGGTCACCAACTCGACGCCCTCTCGGTCCCCGTGGGGCCGACGGACCATGCAAAGCCCCGGCGCGGCGCAGCTCCTACCATGATCAGTCGAATCGAGAAGGATCATCGGCGTTTCCGCGAGATCGTGCGCGGTCGCATCCGCCAGAACCTGCGCCGCTACATCTCGCGTGGCGACCTGGTCGCGCGCCAGGGCAAGGAGACGGTCAACATCCCCATGCCCCAGATCGACATCCCGCGCTTCATCCACGGTGACAACCGTGGTCAGGGGGTCGGTCAGGGCGAAGGGGACCCAGGCGATCCGGTCGGCGAAGGCGAGGGCGAGGGCGGCTCGGGCAAGGCCGGCGAGGGCGAGGGCGACAAGGCGGTCGAGGTCGAGGTCACGCTCGACGAGCTCGCTCAGATCATGGGCGAGGAGCTCGGGCTCCCGCGCATCGAGCCCAAGGGCAGCGAGAACCTCGAGACCGTAAAGGATCGCTACGTCGGTCTGCGCAACACCGGCCCCGAGAGCCTCCGGCACTTCAAGGCCACGTTCAAGCGGGCGCTGCGGCGGCAGATCGCGATGGGCACCTATGACGCGGACCGGCCGATCATCGTGCCGATCCGCGAGGACCGTCGCTACCGCTCGTGGAAGACCGAGCCCAAGCCGCAGAGCAACGCGGT
>CBFGLP010000457.1:0-3527 GCA_965649595.1 uncultured Myxococcales bacterium
TGGTTGATCGGCTCGACCGCCGAGCGAGTCGTCCGCCTGTGCCCTTGCCCCGTGCTGGTCCTGCGTGGACCTCGCCCCCAGTGACCGCATCTTGTCAGAAGGAGCATCGACATGAGCTGGAAACCGACCCCCGATCAGAAGGTCCTGGTGCCCTTCGACTTCTCTGCGCCGGCCACCGACGCGCTCGCGACCGCACGGACCTTCGTCCGCTCGCCCGCGCAGGTGTACGTGCTCCACGTGATCCCTCCGCTCTCGACCACCTCGCCGGGCACGCTGCTCGGCGAGCTCGACGAGCACGATCTGATCCGCCACGCGGGTGGCTCGCTCGAACAGGCCTTGCGCGACGCGGGTCACACCGACATGCGCACGGAGATCCGCGTCGGTAACCCGGCCGCCGAGATCCTCGACTTCGCCCGCGACGAGAACATCGACCTGATCGTGATCCCCAGCCGAGGCAAGAGCGGGCTTCGTCGCTGGATGATGGGCTCGGTCGCCGAGCGGGTGGTCCGACAAGCGCCCTGCGCCGTGTTGGTCTTGCCGATCGATCCCGACGAGGAAGACTAACGTCGGACTCATGCCCGACGAGACGATGCGCTGGCTAGTGGGGCTCGACCTGCGGCCGCATGGCCACGGCGCGATCGAGCTCGCCGCGTGGTTGAAGGACAAGGACTGGTCCGGCGAGCGCGTCGTGCTCGACGCCCTGCACGTGGTCGACGAGGGTGCGCTCGACCTGCACGACCAAGGCCCCCGGCCGCTGGTGCTCCAGCAGGCCAAGGCGGCCGCCGAGGCCGCCTTGATCGCCCACGACGTCCGTGATCGCTTCGCCCACGTCGACGCGCTCCCGAGCGTCGACGTGGTCGACATGTTGGCCAGCGCCGCGAGCCTCGCCCACACCGCGGGGCTGATCATCGGTCGTCGAGCGCAGACCGACGAGTCGTCGGTCGTGCGGCTCGGCAAGGTCGCTCGTCGCCTCCTGCGGCGGCTGAGCGCGCCGGTGTTCGTGGTCCCGCCGAACCTCGTCGCTGACCAGATCGGCGAGGGAGCGATCGTGGTCGCGGTCGACTTCGACGAGACCGGCGCCGCGCTGACTCGCCACGCGCTCGAGCTCGGCCGCGTGATTGCCCGCTCGATCCGACTGATCCACGTGATCGAGATGGGCGACACGATTGGCCTCGACTACCTGCCCTCGACCGCCTGGGACCAGCTCATCAGTCGCCGTCGGAGCGATCGCGAGCAAGCGCGCGAGCGGTGGCTGCACGAGCATGCGGACGAGCTTGCCCCCCAAACCAGCGTCGAGCTGGTCGAGGGCCCGGTGGTCGAGACCTTGCTGCGAGCCGCTCGGGCCTACGACGCGTGCATGATCCTGTGTGGCTCGCGGCGCTTGAGCCTGGCCCAGCGCATCTGGACGGTGAGCACCGGATCGACCCTGGCCGCGGCGGCGCACGTGGCGGTCGGCGTGATCCCGCCAGAGATCGAGCCGAGCGCGTCGGCCTCGACCGACTGAGCGCGTGCACGAGCCCTTGCCGGTCTGGCCCGTGCACGCGCGCTTCTGCTCAGTTGCAGTTGCTCAGTTACAGTTGCGCATCCGCGAACGCGACTTGCTACGCGACTTGCCGTGCAGCTTGCGACCCGATCGCTGGGGCGGCGCCAGGAAGGGCCCCTCGAAGCCGAACGAGGTGACCACGATCGGCATCAGCTCGGGCTCGACCGCGAACATCTCGTTGACCTGAACGGACATCTCCCAAGTCGGGACCAGGGCGATGTGCGAGACCGGACAGCCGAGCATCTCGCGGACCTTGGCGTGCGCGACCGGCCACGAGAGCAGCAAGCCCAGATCGACCGGCTCGTCCCCGAACACGTCGAGCAGCAGCGCCCAGGACTCGGGCCAGGGCTCGCGTCCCGGCAGCGCTTCGGCGCCGGGCAGGGTCTTGGCGGAGACGACGAGGCTCGGCCGCGCGACGCTGACCTGCTCGAAGCTCCCGTCGTGGCACATGATCATCGCCCCGAACGACTGGATCGTGTCGGGATCGATGGGCGGGACGTCCCGGAAGCGGCGGGCGAAGTCGAAGGTGAAGGGCAGGTCGGTGACCAGGCGCTCGACGATGGCTTGGTGGAAGATGGACATGGCGTGGATCCTCGCGGGTCGGAAGTTGGTTGAAGGTGGTGAGCGGCTCAGACCAGGAGCGGCATCGGGGGGCGTGCCGGCGGCTTGATCGGCTTGGCGAGCAGCGCCCCCTCGGCGTCGATCACGACCGGCAGCAGGGTCGGCTCATGATCGAAGGCGCGCCGCAGCGGCTCGAGCTGATCAGCGTGCGTGAGCGCGACCGCCAACCAAGTCGGGCAGCCCTGGGTCATCCGCACCTGCGCGCGCAAGCTCGGCCAGCAGAGCGCGTGCCGGGGATCGTGGCGGACCAGCACGTCGACCAGCAGCAAGAGGCGCTCGCGGTGCTCGTTCCGATCACCGAACACGACCTGGGCCTCCCAGGCGAGCAGCGGCAGGTGCTCGTTCGCGCGGTCGAGGCCGTCGCGGATCTTGCTCGGATCGAGCTCGAAGGGGCGGATCGAGGCGTAGTCGATCCACGGGAGGTCGTGCGCGGCGTCGAGGGCCCGAAAGCAACGTTCGGGGTGGGCGCGCAGCTGCTCGAACACGGGGACATGAGTTGAGGTGGACATGGGCTTCTCCGGTTGGTCGCCGGGGCCAGCCCCCGGCACCTCCCGTGTCGGCCCGGCTCGCGCGGGCTTGCAGGGTTTCTTCGTCGACGATCGAAATTTCTGATCCGCTGCTCCTCTGGTCACCCGGGCGCAGCCGCGCCTATGCTCCGGCCATGCCCCTGAGCCCCGGCGTGCACTTCCTCGAGCCGACGATCCCGATCTACGTGTTCGATGCCGCCGAGCCCGGCCCCACGGCCCTGATCCAGGCAGGCATCCACGGCGACGAGATCGCTGGAGCTCACGCCCTGCAAGAGCTGCTCGAGGCCGGCATTCGGCCCACCCACGGTCGCCTGCTCGTCTGTCCGGTGATGAACCCACGCGCCTATCGGGCCCGCCAGCGGGCCGCGCCCGAGGGCCTCGACCTCAACCGCTGCTTCCCCGGCTCGAGCGAGGCGCCCGAGTGGGAGCGTCGCCTCGCTCGTCGGTTCATGGATCTCGTCGAGGACGAGCGCCCCGACCTGATGGCGACGCTACACGAGTCGACCAAGCGCTATGACCCGCAGGCCGGACACCCGACCTTCGGCCAGACCCTGGTGTACGGCGTCGAGCCTATGCCACCGATCCTCGGGCGGACGATCGAGCGGCTCAATCAGCGCTTCACGGCTGCGGACGAGCGCTGGGATCCGCTCTACTATCCAGTCTCGACGTCGTCGACCGAGGTGATCGTCGACGCGATCGGGTGCGTGGGGCTCTGCATCGAGACCTGGATGGGCTTCCCCGAGCGCCGCCGCGTCGACATGCAGCGCGAGGTCGTCCGGATCCTGCTCGACGAATACGAGATGTAGCTCAGGGCGTGCTGGGGGCGATCGGCGGGG
>CBFGLP010000458.1:0-6303 GCA_965649595.1 uncultured Myxococcales bacterium
CGAGGAATCAGTCTGGCGTGAAGGAGGAGGACCCGCGACGGCTCTGCCGGCGCGGGGGAGGGACGGCGACGTCCCGCCATCCAAGTTGGCCGCTCAGGGGATGAAGATCTGCTCGACCTTCATGCCGCCCGGGTAGCCGTAGGCGGCCGGGTACTTGTTGTTGGGGTCCTCGGGCTTCTTCATGTCGTAGCCCCACTGCACGATGCCGAAGGGATCTTCGCTGCGGATCTCGTGCGAGCCCTCCTCGATCAGCACGTCGGCGACCTCGTACGCGCCAATCGTGTAGTAGTCGCCGACCGGGGTCCCGTCGAGGTAGACCGGCGCCGATCCTGCCGTCCGGATCACCTGAACGTAGTGGAAGTCGTAGCCAAACCCGGTCACGAACACGTAGCGCTGCAGGAACTGCTCGACCGGGATCATCTGGGCCATCGCCGGATCGCCGAGGTCGCCCGCGTACACGTGCAAGGTCGTGTACTGGACCGGCATGAAGGGCTTGTCGCCCGAGAACACGACCGAGGTCGCGTTGGGCAGGACCAAGTCGGCGAACTCACCCCGCTTGGCCAGCACGATCGGCGTGCCTGGCTGCGGCGGATCGGTGGTCACGGTCACGTCGTCATCGCCCGCGAAGATCCGCCAGTAGTGGCTCTCGCCCGCGCGCAGCGGCGAGTGGGCGCCGACGTAGGTCTTGCCCCAATAGTCGAGGGGGATATTGACCTCTTGGATGTGGTCGGTCGTGCCATAGCAGATCGGGTTGGACTCGTAGGGCGGTGCGCAGCCCTCAACCGGATCGCCGCTGGCACAGTAGGGCACGCGCGCGCCGACGACCGCGGAGATGACCAGGATCGGCTTGTCGGACTCGATCACGGTGCCCGAGAGATCCTGCTGGCACTCGGGCCGATCGAGGTTGGCCGACGCGGCGATCCGCATGGTGTCGAGCCGGTTGAGCGTGTACTCGCCCATCTCGCCCGGCATCACGAAGGGCAGCGGCAGGGCGTTGCCGGCGGTCTCGACGGTCGGCCACCAACGCACGGTCGTCTGGTTCTCGACCGCGACGACCACGAAGTAGCCCGGCTCGGCGTAGGGCGTGTGGTTGTAGACCACGTAGTCCTGGCGGAGGTTCTCCTCGGGCAGCAGCAGCGACGACTCGTTGGTGCCGGTCTCGTCGAGCGGCGTGTGCAGGTAGGCGACGACCGGGAGATCGCTGACGAAGTGATAGACGCCGCCGGACTGGAACTTCGACGTACCGGTGCCGCCGTTGGCCTGCTCGGTCAGGCCCTCTTGGAACTCGAACACGTAGGTCTCGCCGGGCGCGAGCACGACGGGCTCGCCGACCGGCTCCTCCTTGTTCGAGCCCTTGGGCGCGAGCAGAATCTGCACGGTCGCGTCGCCGGTCTCGTTGGGGTTGCCGAGCACGACCGCGTCGTTGGTCGCGCTCGCGGTGTTGATCATCATGCCGGTCGCGAAGAACGAGCAGCCGGCTGACGAGGGCACCTCGCCGTTGCTGTCGCAGGGTCCGACGCAGCGGGCCCCGGTGCACTCGGGATCGTCGGCCGAGCAGGGCATGCAGGTGTCGTTGGCCCCGCAGAAGCTGGTCTCGTAGCTCAGCCCGGTCGGCGCACAGGTCTCGAGCGTGCTCGGGTTGGCGCAGCGGGTCTCGCCGGGGACACAGATGATCTCCGGGCCGTCGTCCTCTTCGGTGGTCCCTTCGTCGGGGTTGAGCTCGTCGTCGGGGTTGGCCTCGTCGGCCTCGTCATCGTTGGCAGCGGGCTGCCTGCAGGCGAAGAGCGCGAGCGGCAAGCAGAGGAGGACGGGGGAGATGCGAGCGTAGGCCATGGTGCGAGTCGTTCCTCGGGCCGCCCTGAGACGGTTGGCGCGGCCCTGCGATGATCCTGGGTCGGCCGAGTCGAGCAGGCTGGATCAGCCGCCGTCCTCGACCACGAGGAAGTCGATCCACGTCGAGAGCCGCTCGGGCTCGACGTCGACCGCGAGGGTTTCGAAGTAAATCAGGCTGCCCTCCATGCCGAGGCCATCGTAGTTGATGGTGGTCTCGAGGTTGCTGGCGACGCCCGCCTTGAACTGGTCGACGACCTTCTGGTTGTCCTCGACCAGCTGCTTCTCTTCGGCCGCGACCGCGCCGCTGCCTTCACCCTCGAGCACCACGACCTCGCCGGGCGTCAGCACGACCTCGCCCTCCTCGTTGAGGTCGACGTCGATGTCCATGCTCGCGACCGCGTAGCCGCAGTAACCGTCGGCGATGCGCCAGACCTTGAACTGGGCCGTGAACTTGTTGCTGTTGGGCGCGCCGACCAGGCTGTCGACGGTGACCGCATAGTTGCCCTCGGGGTCGGCCTCGCCGTCCTCGTCATAGATGCGAGCGATCTTGCCCTCGGCCAGCAGGCGCTCGATCATCGAACGGAAGATCGCCGTATCGAAGTCGACGGTCATCGGCACGCCCATCGGCATCTCACCGTCGATCGCGAGCCCACCACCGGCCGGCAGCGGCAGGTTGGACTGCATCGCCAAGACCAGCGTGTCTTGCTCGGGGAACACGATCAGCTTGCGCGCGAGCAGCTTGATGTCGTCGCTGATCTCCCATGACGAGAGCCGCAGCAGGTCGGTCTGGCCGAACGACTCTTGGATCTCCTCCTCCATGATGATCGCTACCGCGCCGACCAGCGACTCGTGCTCCTCGGTCTCGAGCCCGAACGCGCTGAGCCAGAGGTCCTGGATGCGCAGGCGCGAGTAGTCGGCGAAGAGCACGACCTCGTCCTCGCCCTCCTGGCGCAGCTCGAGCGGGATCCGCATCTTGACCGTGCCGATCCCCGCGCCCTCGAAGTCGCCGTCGGCCCCGAGCAGGACCACGTTGAAGTCGAGCGAGTACTGCACGCAGGTCGGGCAGCCCTCGAGCGACTCGAGGTCGATCACCGGATCGCTGGTCGGCTCGAAGAGCAGCGTGCCGGGGCCGGTGAACCAGAAGAAGGGCAGCTCGCCGGTGAAGGGCACATCGTTGTCGACCACACCCTCGAGCAGCTTGTTGAGGCCGTCCTCGGAGAACTTGAGCGCGACCGGGTAGGGCTCACCCTTGGGGACATTGGGCAGCAGGATGCCCTCGCTGTCCGCGGTGGCCCGGAACTGGGCGTCGTAGTCCTCACAGTCGAAGTAGACGTCTTCGCCGCGACAGCCGACGCTGGCCAGCGTCAGCCCACACAAGCCCCCGAGCAGCGCTCCCAGAGTCGCCGAACGCCCGCGCGCCGGGCTCGTCGACCTGCGTCGCGCGAGCGGACCTGCGAGCGCACGCAGGAAGTTGGGACCAGGACGAAGCCAATCCGCAGACATGCGCCCATTTTGGCGGTCAGAGCTGAAATAGACAAGCCGACGCGTGCGGCGGCGGGGGTCCGCTGCGGACCCGCCGAGCAAGCTCGCCATCGCACGGCGATCATCGAGTGGCGTTCACCAGCCGGGCTACGCGGCTACTGAACCGTAGTGCACGTAGGCCAGCACGCTGGCCGGAGCGCGCGAAGGTCCAAGAGGACGAGAGGAGGTGTGACACCAATGTCGTGGTCCTCGTGAAGCCCGAGCGGGTCGAGCGGTGGCTCGACCTGCGGCACAGCGGACCTACGAGCAGGCTCGCATTGGTTTCGAACAATCTCGGATTCCCTGCTAAGTTCCGCCCGTGAACATTGCGCCGAGTTCACACTCCTCCCTCCGCCGCCGCATCGCCACAGGTGCTGCGACCGGAACCCTCGCGCTGATCCTCGCTCAGCTCGGCCTCGTCGCCTGCTTCAACTCGGACGAGAAGGTCCGAAGCAGCGACGATGTCGGCAGCGAGAGCAGCGAAACCAACGCGATGTACAGCGACGAGACGGCGCAGGACACCGACGACAACTGGACCGCCGAAGAGAGCGGGCCAGGCGAGACCACCTGCCGCGACGCGATCGACTGCCTGGTCATGTGCCAGGCGCTGCTGCTCTTCAACATGGATCCGGAGCCGGATCTGTCGTGCTTCCTCGAGTGCGACATGGGCCTCAGCGTCGACGAGGCCTATGCGCTGCTCAAGCTCGGCGAGTGCATCGCCACGCAGTGCAGCGACGATGGTCAGTGTGGTGGTGGCAGCGAGACCGACGGGACCGAGACCGGCCCGACCGACGAGGACTGCCTGATCTGCATCGCCGCCTTCGCGCAGGATCCCGAGCCGCCGGGATGCATGGCAGAGGCCGCCGCCTGCGATTGAACCATCGTCAGCTGATGCAGATCCGGTTGCACCTCCCTCTCCCCCGCAATCGCCCGATGACCACTCCCCGCCTGCTCTCGCTCTCCCTCGGCCTCGCCGTCGCCGTCTCACTCGCTGGCTCGCGCCTCGCCCATGCAGGCGAGCCCGAGGCGAGCACGACCGAACCCGCGACCACACAAGCGAGCGGCGAAGCAGCGGTCTCGCTCGGTGGAGACGCCGAGGCCCCGTCCGAGCCGACCGAGGGCGCGAGCATCGAGAGCGAGGGCGAGATCGAAGGCCCGGCCCCGCGCAAGGGCGTCGACTCGCGCGAGATGAAGCGCAAGGACGTGCCGTGGATCCGCCGCTGGGCCCCCGAGCGCAACATGGGCGAGATCGGAGTGTTCGGCGGCGTGCTGCTGCCCGCGCTCAACCATGACTTCTACAACCCTCAGAGCGGGCACAAGCCGCTGTGGACTGTGGCCGGTGACGTTGGCCTGCGGGGCGCCTTCTTCCCGCTGCCCTACCTCGGCGTCGAGCTCGAGGGCGCCGCGATGCCCGCCAAGGTTCGCACCAGCACCAACGATCCGGTGCTGCTCTGGTCGGCGCGCGGCCACGTGATCCTGCAGCTGCCGTTTTGGAGCGTGAGCCCCTTCCTGCTCGGCGGTGGCGGAGCGATGGGCGTGGCCTCCAACCCGGTCTTGCTCGGCAGCGACGTCGATCCCGCCGCGTACTGGGGCGGCGGCGTCAAGGTCTACATCAACCGCTGGATCGGTTTGCGGGTCGAGGCTCGCCACTTGCTCGGCGCCCGCGAGGCGACCCAGCGCTCGTCCATCTCCCACGCCGAGGTGCTCGCCGGGTTGATCATCACGCTCGGTCGGGCCAAGCCCAAGGCCGCGCCACCGCCCAACCCGGACCGCGACGGCGACGGCTTCCTCAACGAGCGCGATCGCTGCGCCGACACGCCCGGTGTCTCGCCCGACGGCTGCCCGCCGCGCGACTCCGACGAAGACGGATTCATCGACACCGAGGACGCGTGCCCCTACGAGAAGGGCGTCGAGCCCGATGGCTGCCCGATCCGCGATCAGGACGGAGATGGCATCGTCGACGAGCGCGATCGCTGCATCGATCGGCCCGAGACCGACAACGGCTTCGAGGACGAGGACGGCTGCCCCGACGAGCTGCCCGCAGAGATCCGCGAGTTCTCCGGCGTCATCGAGGGCATCGCGTTCGAGTACGACAAGGCCGACGTCACGGCCGAGTCCAAGCCAGTGCTCGATCGCGCCATCAAGGTGCTCCAGGACTACCCGGACATCCGCATCGAGATTGTCGGCCACACCGACAACGAAGGTGGGGAAGACTACAACCGCGACCTCTCGCAGCGGCGCGCCAACGCGGTCCGCGACTACTTTGTCGCGGGTGGCATCGACGAGAGCCGGCTCTCGACCCGCGGCGCGGGCCAGAGTGAGCCGATCGCCTCGAACGACACCGAAGAAGGCCGCGCGCAGAACCGCCGAACCGAGTTCAAGATCATCAAGCGCAAGCGAGCGGACTGATCCTCTTCGATCAGCCGCCCGCCCTGGCGTCCGTCACGGCCTTCACGGCCCTGGGGGCTAGATGAGGCATTTCGTGACGGCGCCTCGCCCATCGGCTCGCCCCCTCGGCTCGGGTGGGCCCGACTCGGTCCCCATCGACCCCGAGGGGGCCGACTCGAATCAGTTTCGGTGGTAGCCTGATCGAGACCCGCGACCGTCGGCCCAGAGGGCTGACGATCAAGCTCTCCCCCCCTGCGGGTGATCGTTCATTCGTCAACGGCCCATTGGGGCCTGCCTCGGAGGATCTGCATGCGCCTTGAAATGTCCCTTCGTTCCCTCTCCTGCACCACGATTGGCCTCGCCTGCGTCGGTCTGCTGACCAGCGCCGGCTGTGCCGACGACACGTCCACCCCGGGCGACGACGAGGTTGGTGAGGCCACCGAATCGGGTGAAACCGACGACGCGACCTCCAGCGAGTCCGGCGACGCCACCAGCGAGACCGAGACCGAGACCGAGACCGAGACCGAGACCGAGACTGAGACCGGCCAGACCGAGATCAAC
>CBFGLP010000459.1:0-2389 GCA_965649595.1 uncultured Myxococcales bacterium
GATGTCGCGGATCCCCGCGGCCGCACCTGACCCTGTACCACTGACGCACGAGAGGCCGAGCTCGATCGAGCTCGGCCTCTTTGATTCGTCCTCGCTGGCTCAGCCCTTGGAGGGCTCAGCCCTTCGCCTTGACCGGGCGGAAGGGGTGCAGGAAGGCCGCCAGCGAGCCGGCGTTGCGGGTCTGCAGATAGATGCGACCCTGGCCGCTGAAGTCGCAGACCAGGCCCTCACCCGAGAAGAACAGCCCGCGGAAGCCACCGAACTTGCGCACGTTGTACTGCAAGCCCTCGGTGAAGCCGACCAGGTGAGCGTTGTCGATCGTGTAGCCCTCGGGCGGCACATCGACCTCGTGCAGGGCCCCGTAGGCGCAGTAGTAGACCGTGCCGGGGCCGGTGACCTTGAGCATGAACAGGCCGGCGCCGCCGAAGAAGCCCTTGACGCCGCCGAACTTGGTGTCGAGGACCAGCTGGTCGCCGACGTGGGCAACGTAGGCGCCGCTCTGCAGGAAGAAGCTCTGGCCCGGGGCCAGGTTCATCGCCCGCAGGTCACCCTCGGGGCCGGGCGCGAGGAACAGCCGCTGACCGGGTGCGGTCGCGGTGAAGGTGTTCTGGAACAGCGACTCGCCGCCGAGCAGCTTGCGCTTGGCGGCCGCGAGCAGACCACCACGCATGCTGGTCTGCATCTGAATCGCGGTGTCCATCGCGACCATGGCCCCCGACTCCGAGACGATCTTCTCGCCTGGTTGGTCGAAGGTGACTTGAAGCATCCCGAAGTCGGGCGTATCGATGAGTTGGTGTTGCATGATCGAATTCCTTGGTTCCCAGTGCTGGTCACCTCTCGAGGGCGAAGAGGAGCCCGAAGGGCGACCGTGAGGGTGGGCGAGGGACGGCGACGTCCCTCGATCGAGACTAGTTATCCCTGGGGGGAAGCATCCTGCCGACGGTCGCGCCGTACTCGCTGGGGTTGCGGGACTGCACGTACACGCGGCCTTGCCCCTGCAGGCGCAGGACCAAGCCCTCGCCGGACAGGTAGCTCGAGATCCAGCCCTTGCTGGCCTTCACGACCGAGTACTTGATCCCAGCCGTGAACGCGACGATGTGGCCAGTGTCGACGATCATCTCGCCGGCCATGTCGAAGGTCTCGATCGCTCCGAACGCGTTCATCAGCACCGGCCCGTGGCCGGTCGCCGAGAGGAAGAACAGCGACTCACCCGAGAACAGGCCCTTGAAGCCCTGGAACTTGGTGTCGATCGTGACGCTGTCGGGCGCGGCCACGTAGCTGCTGCCCTGGATGAGCAGCTGCTCACCTTGCATGTTGTGAACGACCATGTCGCCGGTCAGCTTGGGCGCGAAGGTGACGTGCCCGGGCGCGTTCATGGCCGTGTAGGTGTTGGTGAAGAACGACTCACCACCGAGCGCCATCCGCTTGAGGCCCTTGAACAGGCGCTTGAGCCCGCCCTCGTTCGGGTTCTTGGCCGCCGCCTCGACGTGGATGTTGCGGGTGTACGAGACCATCGAGCCAGCCTCGGCGCGGATCGTCTCGTTGGGGTTGAGGTTGCAGACGGCCAGGGTGTGGGCCGGACGGTAGAGGATGTGGAATTCCATGGCGTCCTCGCTCTCAGCTGAGGTGGGGGGTGATCCAGCCGACCAGGGCACCGAGGTTGCGCGACTGGATCCACACGCGACCCTGACCGCTGAACTCGCACACCAGGCCTTCGCCGGAGAACAGGAACGACTTGAGGCTGAAGCCGCCGCTGCTGCCCGCCGACCTGATCTTGAAGTTGAGGTTGCCCTCGAAGGCGACGATGTGCCCGGTGTCGACCACGAACGAGCCGTTGATCGGGACCTCGGTGATGCCGCCGTAGCTGTTGATGAACACGTCGCCTTGGCCGGTGCACTCTTGCAGGACCAGACCCTCGCCGCCGAGCAGCGACTTGAGCCCGCCGAAGCGCAGCTTGGTGTTCACGCTGCCGGTGCTGGCCAGGTACGAGCTGGCCTGGATGAACAGCTTGCGCTGCCCATCGAGGTGCTGGTGCATGATCTGACCCGACAGACCCGGGGCGAGCACGACCTCGCCGCCCTGCGGCCCGTGGAAGTCGTTGACGAACATCGTCTCGCCGCCGAGGAACTTGCGCGCGATCGCGGCGAGGAACGCCTTGAGCTTCGCGCCGAAGCCGGCGCTCCGGCCGGCGTTGAGCCGCGTGTCGATCTGCAAGCCGGGCGTGTGCCGGACCATCGAGCCGGCCTCGGCCTGCACGATCTCGTTAGGCGCGAGCTGGATCTTGAGCCACGCGAACGCGGGCCCGAATTCGATTTGATGCTGCATGGGTCTCCGTCGACGGCAAGCACGAGCGGACGTGCTACTGCTTGCGCGAGCGGGCGAACGATCG
>CBFGLP010000460.1:0-3775 GCA_965649595.1 uncultured Myxococcales bacterium
CCCAGTCCTACGTCGAGGAGCAGCGCTTCAATTCGCGGGCGGTGATCAAGATCCCGCCCAAGCACCGGGTCGTCGCCGAGCTGCACATGCTCAACTTGTCGCCTTCCGAGCTCGAAACCGCGCTACGCATCAGCCTCGACCTAGTTCACCCCAAGGACGTCGAGACCATCCTGACGCCCTTTGCGATGCAATACACCGACCTCGCGATTCCGCCGCTCGGCGAGTCGCGGTTTCGGGCCGCATGTGACGAGTACCTGACGACCGCGAACCCCAATCAGTCGCCGTTCTTGGTCCACTGGATGCTCCCGCACTACCACTACCTCGGGAACTATTTCGGGGTCGAGGTCATCGGTGGGTCGCTCGACGGCACCATGCTGCACGAGATCTCGGGCTTCAACGCCGGGGCGGTCGGCAAGCGCTTCGACCCGCCGATCGACATATCGGACGCGGACGGGATCCGCCTGACCTGCGGCTACGACAATTGGACCGACCAGATCATCGGCTGGGGTAACGGCGACCAAGAGATGTGCATCGCGTTCGGCTTCGCCGAGGCCAACATGGTCACCCAGGTCGGCGGAGACGACGGCCAGGCGGTCGGGCTGGTCGACGGCATCCCGGTGTTCCAGAGCGACTGCTTCTCGCTCGTCGCCCCCAAGGCGCCTGGCCAGGGACCACCGAGCGCCGAGGAGATCGCGGGCGAGCTCTACCTGCCGCCGCTCGACCCGGACGATCAGGGGCTACCGCCGATCCCCCCCTGCGAGGACACGCCCGCGGACGCGCTCGCGAGCCTCGAGCCGACGCTGACCAACGTAGCCGGCAACGTGTTCGTGCCGGCGTGCAGCTTCTCGTCGTGCCACGGCACCGGCGGCGCGGCGGCGGGGCTGAGCTTTCAGGGCGACCTGCACGCGGACCTGCTCGGTCACTCGGTCATCGCCAACACCGACTTGCCCTTGATCGATCCAGGCAACCCGGAGGGCAGCTGGCTGTACCGGCGGATCTCGCAGTGCGATCCGCTCGACGACGACGGCAACCCGGTCACGCACATGCCCCTCAACGCGCCCTTCTTGCTCGATCCGGGGCTGGTCGCGACGGTCCGCGACTGGATCGCCGCGGGCGCGCCGGATAACTGATCCTCAACCGGAATTGCCGCGCAGGCGTCGAGGAGAGACTAGCAATAGCGCTGCCGATACGCCGAGAAGCGCTCGCGCAGCTCGCCCTCGCGCAGACCAAAATCCTCGGCCGCGTAGCGATGGATCCCGTGCTCGTGCTGGCGATTGCGAGCCAGCCACGCGTCGAGCTTGGCCTGGAGCTCCTCGGACCACGAGAGCCCGAGCTGACCACACAGCCGCTCGACCACGCGCAGGGGCTCCGCGACCAGCTCGTCGTAGTGCACGTCGACGAAGCCCTGCCCGGCTCGCGCGTCACGACACGCGAGCGCTCGCCCGAGCATGTACTCGATCTTCTCCGCCCAGTGCCGGCCGACCGCGTGCGGGTCGACGTGATCGCTCGCAACACCCCAGCCGTGCGCGCACAGGCTGCAAAACGAGGGCACGGTGATCGCTGGATCGCGGTGGGTCTGAACTACCGTGATCGTCGGAAACACCGAGAACACGGCGTCGAGCCACTCGAGGTGGTGCGGCGACTTGAGCAGCCAGAAGGCACCGGCCTGCTCGTGCTGTAGCTGCTGCAAGCAGCGCTCGAGCCAGCGGTACGCGGGCATCGGGTCCTGGCCGCGGAGCCAGCGGGCGAAGCTCGGCACGTTGTAGGTCGTCTCGGCCGCGCCGCTGCGGAAGATCTTGTCGATCATCAAGACCTCCTCCTCGGGCGCGAGCGCGTCCATCGGGTGAACCGTGAACAGGTCGGGGCTCAGCCAACGCAGGAACTTGGCCGCGCTCTTGGCCCGCGCGACGCGGGGATCCGCGAGGCGCTCGGCAGGCGGCCTCCAGCCGAGCTCGGGGATCGGCTCGAGCGCCTCCCAGGTCGCCAGCGAGCGCGCGCCCGGGAGCTGAGCGAGCATGCGCTGAAGCAGCGTGGTGCCGCTGCGTGCGAGGCCGCAGATCATGATCGGCCGCACGATCGGCGTGTTGACGATCGACGGCTCCGCCACCGACCAGGCGCGAGCGCGGAGGTTGGCGATCAGCCCGCCGTGAAAGTGCTGCGCGGCGATGAAGCGACCGGTCGCCGAGAGCCGAGCCTCGCGCTCGAGCGAGTCGACCAGCACCTCGAGCGCAGGACGAAACTCGGGTCGCTCGAGCTCGTCGAGCTTCGCCTGCGCCTGCGCCTTGCGGACGATCGCGTCGACGTCGAAGCGAGCCGGCGCGCGCAGCCGACCCAGCGCGTTGATCGTGCGCAGCACGATCGGTCGACGCGGGTGCGCATAGTCCCGGGAGGTCTCGCGGGGGGCCATGCGACGATCATCGATTCGCAGGTCCACCCGCGGCGAGCCCAAAAAGCTCGAGCGCCACGCTCCTGGGAGGAGGTGGCGCTCGATGGCTGACTCGGTCCTCAGCGCCCCGTGGGCGCTGACTCATCAGTAGCTAGCGGAACCAGAGGGATTCGAACCCTCGGTAGGGTTTCCCCTACACAGGATTAGCAATCCTGCACCTTCGGCCGCTCGGTCATGGTTCCGGACCCGTTGAACGGGCCCGCGAAGCTAGCGGCATCGGGCTCGGCTTGCAACCTTCCGAAGCGATCGAGTTTGGCTCGGGGCGCGACTCGGCTCACGATCTGGCGTCCCGCCCGTTGCCGCTCCTCGCCTCGCTCGGCACACTGCCTCGGTGAGTCGCGAGCCAGCGCACCATACGCCCCGCGGCATGCCCGAACCCAGTCGAAGCCCGCTAGAAGTCGCGGCCCGCAGCAGCACGGAGATCCTGATGCTCATGGTCGCTGCCGCGGCCGGGTTCATCACGCTGGTGCTGGTGATGCTGGTCGGGTTGCTGCCAGACCCGGAGGAGCACGCGTGGGCAGGCGTGGCGGGCGGACCGATCCTGATGGGCTCGGCGGCGCTGGCCTACTGGGGGCTAGAGCGCCTGTTCATCCGCGGCGACGAGCCCCCCCGGGAGCTGGTGCCCGAGCGCCAGCGAGCCAGCGTGTCGTTGACGCTGGTGATCGTGATCGGTCACGTGCTCGCGGCCCTGGTCGGCAGCGGGCTGCTCGGATGGGTGCAGGAGCTGCTGTTCGACGTCGCGGTCGAGGAGCAGAAGACGATCCTCGAGGTCGTCGAGCGCCGCGCGACCGTCGAGCTGGTGCTGCTCGGCGTCTCCGCCGTCGTGCTCGCCCCGATCACCGAAGAGGCGCTCTTCCGCGGCATGTTCTTCCGCCGCCTGATGATCTACGCGGGGCCGCTCGCCGCGTGGATCCTGCCGGGGCTGGTGTTCGCCCTCGCTCACTGGAACCCGGTCGGGCTGGTCATCTACACCTGGCTCGGCCTCGTGTTCGCGCACGCCTACCTGCGCACGGGCCGGCTGTGGGCAGCCATGCTGACCCACGCCGGCGCCAACGCGGTCACGCTCTCGCTGCTGCTCTGGGCGCCCGACATGGCCGCGAGCGCTGGGACGTGAGCCGGCTCCGTGAGTGGAGTTCGGTGCAGCTCGCGGCGCGCTCTTGCATGGCGCAGGTTGCCTTGCTACACACCCCACCCCCGAGCCAACTGCACCCATAGCTCAGCTGGATAGAGCGTCGGTCTACGGAACCGAAAGTCGGAGGTTCGAATCCTTCCGGGCGCGCCAGACGAGAGGCAGGAGCACATCGCTCCTGCCTCTCGCGCTTTTGGTAC
>CBFGLP010000461.1:0-3024 GCA_965649595.1 uncultured Myxococcales bacterium
AGCACCGGATCGTGGGCGCTGCCAAGGTAAAAGCGGAAGGTCAGCTGGAAGAGATCGTTGAGCGGATTCGGGGTGTGATAGAGCAGCCCCGCTGCCGTGTCGTGCAAGCAATAGTCCTCGCCGGCGCGCAGGACCTGGACCGGCAGCTCTGGGGCCGGCAGAGCCATTACCTGGCGAAAGAGCGGCGAGTGGGACTCGCTGTCGACCGTCAGCTCCGAGAGGCCGAGCACGGGGATCTTGGTCACCTCCGGCTCGCCCTCGCGGCGCCGAGCGACCACTCGATCTTCACCCAAGTAGCGACGCGCGACCTCGACGATCTGCTCGCGGTCGATCGCCGAGAGCCGCTCGAGCCGCGTGCTCGCGTGCTCCCAGCTCTCGCGGTGCACGAACGCGTCGATCATCAGGGCTGCGCGCGCCGAGTTGCTCTCGAGCCGGCGCAGCTCGCCGACCTCGAAGTTGCGGATCAGCGCGCGCAGATCCTGGTCACGAAAGTCGCCTTGGCGCAGGCACTCGACCTGCTCGAGCAGCAGCCCCTCGACCTCGTCGAGGGTCTGGCCGACCCGCGGTCGCCCCCACACGGCCTCGGTCCCGCCCTGCAGGCGCAGGCTCGAGTAGGCGCCCGCGCTGCGGACCTTCTGGCTCTGCTCGAGCCGCGTGTCGAGCAGGCCGGTGCTGTCGTTGTCGAGCATCATGTCGGCGAGCAGCAGCGCCTCGGCGTCCTCGTGCTCGCGCGGGACCGTGCGCCAGATCAGCCGGACCTCTTCGTCGCCGCGCTGGACGACCTCGACACGCTCGACCCCGAGGATCGACGCGGGCGCGGGGCTGAGCCCGTTGGGCAGCTCGCGGGGCTCGAGCGCGCCGAACTGGTCCTCGATCAGCGCGATCGCTCGCTCGGGCTCGAAGTCACCGGCGAGCACCAGCGCCATGTTGTTGGGCACGTACCAGGTCTGAAAGAAGCGTTCGGTAGCGAGGATCGAAGGCGCTTGCAGGTGCTCGACCTGGCCGAGCACGTCGCGGGCGTAGGGGTGGTCCTTCCAGACCAACGCCGCGGCGGCTTGCCCGAGCGCGCGGCCCGGATCGTCGAGCGCTCGGTTCTTCTCCTCGACGATCGTCTCGAGCTCGGTTGGAAACCCGCGGAACACCGGGTGGCGGAAGCGATCGCCTTCGAGCAGCGCCCATGCCTCGAGGCGGTTGGCCGGGATATCGACCGTGAACACGGTCCGATCGTGCGAGGTGAACGCGTTCAAGCTCTGCGCGCCGAGCTGGCCATAGACCTGCTTGAGCTCGTTGGCGATCGCCCACTGGTTGGCGGCGAGGCTCTGCTTGTCGATCTCCGCCAGCAACCCTGCGCGAGCGGAGGGCGACGCGACGCGCAGCTCTTCGTAGAGGTCGCGCAGCCGCGCGAGGTGAGGGGCCTCGGCGCGCGGATCCTTGGTGCCGAGCTGCCGCGATCCCTTGTTGGCGAGCATGTGCTCGAGGTAGTGCGCGAGCCCGGTCGCGTCGGTGGGCTCCTGTGCGGCGCCGGCTCGCACGACCACACGACAAGAGATCCAAGGCTCTTCGTGGTTCTCGCTCAGGTAGACGTGCAGGCCATTGGCCAACACGTGGATGCGGGCGGCCATCTCGGGGATCGCGGGTGCTCGCACGACCGCGACACGGTAGCCCGCGCCGCCGCTGGCGTCAGCGGCGGAGCTCGAACTGGGAGAACTCGCCCGTGGCCGGGTGCCACTCGCACTGGACCCCGGTGACCTCGGCGAGGGGCGGGCCGCGCCTACACCACTCGATCAGCCGAGCGAGCGCCTCGGTGGGTCCTTCCGCGACCAACTCGACGCTGCCGTCGTCACGGTTGCGGACCCAGCCGGTCAGACCCAGACGCTCGGCTTGGCGGCGGGTGCTCGCGCGATAGGAGACACCCTGGACGACACCAGTCACGTGCGCGTGCACTCGGCGGCTGCTCATGCCCGACGAGTGTAGCCACCACGGGGTGGCTTCGTCGGCCCATCTGGGCCGAAGGGCTTTACGCGATCTAGCGAGCGCGTTGCCAGGCACCGCGCGGCCGAGCCAAGCAGGGGCTGCTACCCTGCGAGGGTGCAGGAGACGTTCAGCGCGGAGATCGGCGACGTGCACGAGCGCGGAGGTGCACGGCCGCCCTCGTTCAACGACGAGTTTCGTGGCTTGTCGGACACGGAGATCGAGCGCTTGGGGGCAAATCGCGGTCATCGAGCCGGCAGTGGGATCGGCAAGACGATCGCCGCGGTGGTAGTGGGGATGCTGGTGATCGCGGGCACGGCGGTGGGTGGGTACTTTGCGTTCTCCGAGCTGGGGCCGCGTATGTTCGGTGCGGACGTGGGCGACGAGACGAACGAGCTTCCCGCGGCGCAAGAGGAGCCGATCGCCGAGCCCGCTCAGACGCCAGCGAGCGGAGGTGCACCGAGCGAGGCGCCACCGCTAGCAGATCCGAGCGAACCGCCAACCGAGGCGCCTCCGGTAGTGAAGCCGAGTGAGCCGCCGCCAGCGGTGGTACCCGCAGCTAGCGTCGTCGCCGATTCCACGCAGGTGCGGGGAAGGGTCTCGACGGCCGCCGTCGACGCTCACCTGAAAGCGGTCGATCAGGCGCTCGACGAGTGCTGGGCACGCGCGGTGGAGAAGGGCGCGCGTGGGCCTGCGAAGGTCAGCTTGCGCTTCACGATTCGTTGGAATCGCAAGGCGACCCATGTCGATGCGAGCGGTGATTCGCTGCCGGCGGGCATCGAATCGTGCATCGAGGACGCGCTGCCTCGCAGCGGCTGGCCAGAGCCGCGCGATTATGGCGATGCCTCGGTGACCCGAAGCTGGTCGCTCACGACGAAGTGAGCGAATTAGCGGAAGGGATCCTTCAGGTCCGGCGAGGGATCGTTCGACCGCTCGCGCGGCTTTTCATAGGTTCGCTGCTTGCTACCCGAGCGACCGGTGAAGGGATCCGCGAGATCGGGCGAGCGATCGCTCGATTTCGGTCGGAAAGGGTCCATGAGGTCGGGGCTGCCC
>CBFGLP010000462.1:0-5355 GCA_965649595.1 uncultured Myxococcales bacterium
TGGTTGATCGCGACCGTGCCGAGCGAGACCGCCGAGCGGAGGTTGGCCAGCACCAGCCGCGCGTCGTCGGTCAGGTACTCGCGGTAGGCGAGCGCGTGGGGGTTCTTCTTGCGATCGAGCGCTGGCTCTTCCTGGGCCAGCGTGTCACCCGCCCACGCCCGGTGCCCGTCCTTTTGCTCGACCGCGCCAAGTCGCTCGTAGGTGGTGACCGCGACGCGCAGCGTGTAGAGCTTGGTCCGGCCCGCCATCGGCATGACCATCCAGCGCGGCTCGGCGAGGTGCGGCGCGAGCTGGAAGATCTCTTTGCGCTCGAGCGCGGTCTTGCGGACCAGGTTGATCTCGCCGCGCTCGAGGTAGCGCAGGCCTCCGTGGATCAGCTTGGACGAGCGGCTCGACGTGCCCGAGGCGTAGTCGGCGGCCTCGATCAGCGCGACCGAGAGGCCACGCAGCGCGGCGTCGCGAGCCACGCCAGCGCCGGTGATGCCGCCGCCGATCACGATCAGATCGAAGTGCTCGCGCGCGAGGGTGGCGAGGGTGGCCGCGCGGTCGCGGGTGGAGAGGATCGGCTGGGCGCTCATGTTCGACGCGGGGTGCTTCGGCTCAGGCGGCCAGGATCTCGGCCATCTGCGAGAGCAGGAATTCGTTCTCGGCGGGGACGCCGATCGTGATCCGGAAGTAGGGATCGAAGCTGTAGCCGTTGACCGGCTCGAAGGTCTTGATGAGGATCTTGCGCTGGGCGAGCTTGGCCTTGAGGTCGGACGCGCGCCGACCATCGGTAAAGCGGCACAAGATGAAGTTGACCTGCGAAGGGAACGCTTGCACGCCGGCGAAGCGGGCGAGGCCGGCGTAGAGCTGCGCGCGGGCCTCGGCCGTGCGCTGGCGGACGAAGGGCAAGTGGTCGGTGTCCTCGAGCGCCGCGATGCCGAGCTGCTCTTGCAAGGTGCCGAGTCGGTAGTCGGTCAGCTGCTTCTCGAGCTCGGCCACGAAGCTGGGCTTGGCCAGCAGGTAGCCGATGCGCACCCCGGCCATCCCGTACGCGAACGAGAAGGTCCGGCTGACCATGAGGTTGGGGTAGCGGGCAACCAGCGGCGCGATGTACTCGTGCTCGCGCGGATCGACGTATTGGACGTAGGCCTCGTCGATCCAAAACCGCGACTCGGGGAAGCGCTGCAAGAGCGGCTCGAGCTCGCCGCGGGTGATCAGCACGTTGCCGGTCGGGTTGTTGGGGCTGGTCAGGTAGACCATCCCATCACCACGCTCGAGCCGGCGCTCGAGTCGACCGACGTCGAAGCGGAAGTCGTCGCCGGGATCGAGCGGCAGCATGTCGACGTGCATGCCGCCCTCTGCGGCCTTGCGCGGGACCTTGGAGTAGGTGAAGCGCGGCGTGATGATCGGGTAGCCCGCGCGCGTGACCGCGTGCCGCAGCACTCGCTTGGGCGAGGCCAGCACCATCTTCTTGAGCAGGTAGGGGACCGCCAGCTTGAGGATCGGGCCGGTGCCGTTGTGCAGGAACACGTTCTCTGGCGCGACTTGATCGACGCGCGCGATGGCTTCGAGCAGCGGCGCGTTGTTGGGCGTCGAGTAGTTGCGCAGATCGGTCCGCTCGGTGAAGCGACGCAGCACCTCGAAGCACTTCTGCGGCGCGAACGTGCCGTCGTTGAGGCCGAGGTTGAGGGGCAGATGGACGCCCGGAGGCGTGAGCGAGCGGTCTTGCATGGGATGTCCTGGGCCGAGCGCTGGCTGGCGCGGAGCCGGCGGGCGCATGAAACCACGTCGACGCGCTTCGCTGAACTGTCGCCGAGCAGCGCGGCAGTGATGTCGGTCAAGCGTGGCTGCTCGGGGGTGGAAGACCGTTCACGCTCGATCGGGCCGACGCAGGAGGGGCGGGCGGTTGGCGCTCGCTCGTCGTCGCGTGTTCGCGCGTGGTCACGATGATTGCGGTGAAGCGGGTTCACGAGCGATCCGCTCATGTGACGAATTGGATTCACGAGATCGAGCACGGCCGACCCGAGCGCCGTGTCGAGATCCCGACGCGGCTCGTGCGGGTCGAGCAGAGTTGCTGGTTGCAGGTTGCCGTGCGCATGCGGGTGCTAGCCTCGCTATCCAACCGTGGCTCGGGTCGTCCAGACGCTCGCCGATGACGAAGCTGGCCCACCCGGCTCTGTCGGCGCCACCCAAGCCGATGGGCGGGAAGTTGGCTCTAACGGCGCCGCGGGGGCCGTGGAGTGGATCGGTCCGTGGGGGTTGGTCGAGGCGCGCGAGCGTGGCGGAGCAGCCGAGATCTGGCGAGCGGTCCACGTCGCTACTGGCGAGAGCGTCGCGATCAGGCTCGCACGCGGCGACGAGCCCGAGCATGTCGCGGCGATCGAGCGCGAGGCTCGGGCGCTCGCTCGCTGCGAGCACCCTGGCATCGCCCGACTCCGCGAGCGCGGCACGATCCCCCGCTTCGACGCCAGCTTCGGCGGCCCCTCTGGTCCGCAGGGCGTCATCGATCGTGAGCCAGTGCGCGAGCCGGACGAGCTGCCTTTCCTCGTGACGGACTGGCTCGACGGCCCAACTCTGGCGGAGCAGCTGCGGTGGCACTGGCACGCCGCTGGGCCCTTCGCTGCGGCCGCCAACGCGAGCGACCCACGCCCGCGCGCCGCCAACGGTCGGCTCGCCCGCGTGCTCGGATGGTTGGTGGAGCTGTGCGATGCGTTGGCCCACCTGCACGGTCGTGGGCTGATCCATGGTGCCCTGCAGCCCACCAGCATCTTCTTGGTCGGGCGGGATCTTCCCGCGAGCCGGTCCGCGAGCTGGTCTGGGGCCGACCGAGTCGGCACCGACAACCCGAGGGTTCGCCCAGTGATCGCCGATCTCCAGCGCGCCGAGCTCGTCGGTCAGCCCGAGTGGTTGCCCATGCTCGTGCACGCGGGCTCGAGCCGCGCCCTCGGCATGGCGCCCGAGCAGATCCTCGGTCGGCGCCTCGATGGTCGAAGCGATCTCTACTCGCTCGGCTGCATCGCCTACGAGGCGATCACGGGCCGACCGCCCTTCGTCGCGCGCGACCGCTCGAGCTTGCTCGGGCTGCACCTCGATGGCGCGCTCGTGCCGGCGAGCGTCGAGGTCGCCCAGCTCCCGCCCGCGCTCGATCGCCTGCTCGTGCAGCTGCTCGCCAAGGATCCACGCCAGCGGCCAGCGCACGCACGCGCGGTCGCCCACGAGCTCGATCGCGTGCGAATCGGGCTCGTGCAGCGCGACGTTGAGCTCGAATCGATCTACGTCGGCCCGGTCGTCGGTGGCTCGTTCGAGGTCCATCGCCACGTGCCGCCGACGGTCGGTCGAGCCAGCGAGCTCGCGCGCCTGCACGCGGCCGTCGACGCCCTGGTCGAGCGCTCGAGCGGTGCACGGCTCGCGCTGCGCGGACCCGCGGGGATCGGCAAGAGTCACCTGCTCGCCGAGCTGGTCGTGTACGCCCGCCGTCATGGAGTCGAGACCTGGATCGCGGAGGGTCATGCGGACGCGGGCGCCAGCACCGGTATGGCGGCGCCCTTCATCACTCTCGCCGAGCCGCTGCGCGCGTGGCTGAGCGAGGCAGAGCGAGCCTGCACGTCGAGCGATCCCGGTCGTCGACACCTGCTCGCGCTAGTTGGCGATCCCTACGGCGCTGCCGTGGACGAGCGGACCGCACGCTCTGCGCTGCCTGTCGGCGCCGAGCGGCAACGGCTCGTGCGGGCCGCCTGCGAGCTCGCGCGCGCGCGAGCTCGGCGACGACCAACGCTGCTGATCATCGACGCGATCGAGCAAGCCGACGAGCTGACCCGCGCGCTAGTCGGCGCGCTCGATCAAACCAGCATCGGCGCGCGGGCCCTGCTGATCGCGGTGGCAGGGCGCTCGCTCGACGGCGTCGATCTCGACTCGGTCGCTGGCGAGCCGATCACGATCCCGGAGCTCGATCCTGGGTCCCGACTCGAGCTGCTGGCTGGTGCACTAGGCAGCGAGCCACTCCCGCCCGCAGCGCTCGCACCGGTGACGGGTCTGTTCGGCGCGCTCGAGCAGGGCAGCCCGTGGCACCTGCTCGAGCGCCTCGATCAAGTGCTCGACGATCAACGCCTGCAGCGCAACGGTGATGGGTTCTGGTTCGCACAAGCGGGTGCGTGTCCGCTCGGGCTCGATCCAGCCTCGCCCGAGCAAGCAGGGATCGTCGGGCGACGGCTCGACGATCTGCACGAGCAGGCGCTCGCGTTGCTCTCGACCTTCGCGTTGCTCGGACGCGAGCTGGAGGCGAGCACGCTGGCGCGAGTGCACGAGCCTCGCGCGAGCTTCGAGCGGCGCCTCGCCGAGCTGATGGTCGCGCGCCTGGTCAGCGAGGTCCGCCCTGGTCGCCTGCGGATCACCTCGGCGTTGGTGCAGGAGCGGGCGAGGGCGCGAGCGCCAGAGCGCGTGCACGAACGGATCCTCGCGCTAGCCGACCGCGATCCGAGGCTCGCGGCCGAGCTGGGCCCGCTCGAGCTAGCTCGGCATGCCGAAGCCGCGGGCCGATTCGCGCGAGCGCGGGCGAGCCATGTCGAGCTCGGCGAGGCCGCCTTGCAGCGAGGCGCCTACGAGCTCGCGGCCGAGCTGTTCGCGCGAGCCCTGGCGCTGCTCGGCCGGCCCGATGCGGCCGAGGTGCGATCGAGTGAGCTGGCGTCGTCGCTGCCGCACGACGACGAGGTCGTCCAGGGGCGCGCGCGCGAGCACGCACGCGAGCACCAACGCACGACCGAGGAGCGGGCGGCGGTGCCGCTGCACGCGACCGAGACGTCTCCCGGCGTGGGCGCACCCGAGACGATCGACGCCGGCTTGGACGGCACCGGCGTGAACGACCTCGATCCACCCGAGGCCAGCGACTGCGCGTGGCCAGACGACGAGGTCGACCACGATGACGAGCGCGACACCGTCGACGTTCCACGCCTGCTCCGACGCGAGCCTTCGAGCGGGTGGTCGTCGTTCGAGCTAGATTCGAGCGAGGCGGAGCGCAGGCGTCGTCGGCATCGCGCTCGGCGAGCGAGGGGACCAGGCCGGGACGCGTGGCCACGCATCGCCAGCAGCGGGCATCCAGCCGCGCTCGAGCTCGACCCAGTCGTCGATCGGCACGCACCGATCTCGTCCGACTGGTCGCTGCACCTGCGTCGGCGCCTGCATGAGAGCCAGCGTGCGTGGGGCGAGCTCGAGCCCTTCGAGCACGAGCGCGGCCCGAGGTGGGTGCGTTGCTCGGCCATCCAAGGCTGCTGGACGATCGTCCGGGCCACGATCGGACGCTGCGCTCGGCGATCCGTCCCGCTCGAGCCCGAGGCTCGAGAGGCGCGCTTGTTCGAGGCGATGCTCGAGCGCGAG
>CBFGLP010000463.1:0-4151 GCA_965649595.1 uncultured Myxococcales bacterium
GCCCGGCCGAGCATGGAGAGTCGCATCCCCCGGCTGGACCCCCGGCAGGATTTCGTTGCTTCAATGTGGCCATGCTCGGCCGAGCATGGAGAGGCGCCGAGGAATTGCTCAGCATCCGGCTTCAATGTGGCCATGCTCGGCCGAGCATGGAGAGGCTGCGCGTCGAAGCCAGGCTCGGTCGAGCGAGCGATGCTTCAATGTGGCCATGCGTGTCCGTCCGCTGATGGCGACACCGAGCGTGTGGGAGCGTGAGCGAGGCGTCGTGGTCGTCTACGAGTCGAGCATCTCGAGGTCCGCTCAGGGCGGGTACGGCAACTTCAAGCCGGCTCGCGCGAAATAGGGGCACCGCGCCGCAGGAGCCGTGGTCCTCGAGACCGATCCACGAGATCGACCCCGTGCGCGCTACCCGGCTGGCCGTGCCGCCGCCGGGCAAGTAGGGCGGCGCCTCGTCCATCAACCAACGTGGCCCATATAAAAACGACGAGCTGGGCGGGATACTGTACGGATGGCTACCCAAGCAGACGCCAAGGGCTGTGGGCACGCGGTTTTTTTGTCGATTGCCCGCCGGGAGGGTTATCCGACATGGGCCAGCTACTGCTGGCGAGGATCTCGACCGTGCGTGCCACGAACACCGCTCGTCAGCGACGCCAAGCCGCCCCGCCACGGCCCACGAGCAAGCGCAGCAACCAGCGCAAGCCGGGCGCGCAGCGTGAGCCAGCGGTGTCGCCGAAGGCCACCGCGTCGCGGTCGCGCTCGCGCTCGCGCGGGCTGCAAGAGCTGGCGAAGGGCCTCGCCGAGCGGCTGCGCGAGAAGCTGAGCCGCAAGCGGGGCGCCGAGGCGCGCGCGCGGGTCGGCAACCGTCGGCGTGAGGCCGAGAGCGAGCTGCCCGAAGGGCCGAGCGCCGCGTTCGGCTCGGGTGGCTCGTTGCGCGAGCTCCCGGGCGGCGAGCGCGAGTGGCCGCGGCGGTTCGCGCGGGTGACCCTGCGTATGGGCATGGTGCTCGGCGTCGCCTGGGCGCTGCTCTTCGCCGGTCGTGAGGTCTACGAGTACGCGACGACCTCGGCGCGCTTCGAGGTCCAGCACTTCGTCTACGAGCCGACCGCCCATGTCGACGACGACGAGCTGCGCCGGCTGCTCGACCTCGAGCCGGGCCGCAACATCCTCTCGCTCGAGCTCGACGAGCTCAGCCGCCGGATCGCCGCGCATCCTTGGGTCGCCAAGGCCACGGTCACCCGCAACCTGCCCGACACGCTCGCGATCGAGGTCGTCGAGCACGTGCCCGCGGCGGTCGTGCTCGCCGAGCGCTTCTACTTGGTCGACGGCGAGGGCGTGCCCTTCAAGCAGCTCGAGCGAGGCGAGCGGGGCGAGCTGCCGATCATCACTGGCATCGAGCGCGAGCTGCTGGCCGACGAGAGCCGCCGCGACCAGGCGATCGCGCAGATCCGTCGCGGCCTCGACGTGCTCTCGCTCTACCAGGCCAAGCAGCGGCCGCGGCTCGCCGAGGTCCACCTCGCCAATGACGGCGCGGTCGTGCTCTACACCGCCGAGAGCGGCACGCAGCTGCAGCTCGGCCGCGACGACTTCGACGCTCGGCTCGCGCGCTGGGACGCCCTGCGTGCGGCCTTGGGCGAGCGCGCCGATCGGCTCGCGGTCGTCCACCTCGATCACGAGAGCCGCCCCGATCGCCGCGATCGCGTGGTCGCCCGCTTCGCCAGCGAGCACGACGACGCGGTGCTCCTGGCCGACGCGGCCGAGCAGCAAGCAGACGACTACGAGGCCGGATCGGCGCGCGAGCTGGAGGCTAGCGGCGCCGAGCAGGCCCGCACGCAGAGCGCACGCAAGCCGGCCGCCGCGGCTGGGAAGCGCAACCGAATCCCCCGTTACGAGTGAGCACGAGGACCCAAGCAATGGCGCAAGTCGGAGAAGTGATCGTCGGCCTCGATATCGGCACGACCAAGGTCGCTGCCGTGATCGGCGAGGTGACCTCGTCGGGAATCGACGTCATCGGTGTCGGCACGAGCCCCTCGGAGGGCCTGCGGCAAGGCGTGGTCGTCAACATCGAGGCGACGACCAACAGCATCGCGGCGGCGATCCAAGAGGCCGAGCAGATGGCGGCGGTCGACGTGCAGTCGGTCTACGTCGGCATCGCCGGCGGTCACGTGCGCGGGTTCACCAGCTTGGGCCAGGTCAGCATGCGCAACCGCGAGGTGACCGAGGCCGACGTCGCGCGAGTGATCGAGCAGGCCAAGGCCGTCAACATCCCGCTCGACCGCCAGATCATTCACACGCTGCCGCTCGAGTACATGATCGACGGCCAAGGCCAGATCCGCGATCCGATCGGCATGAGCGGCGTGCGGATGGAGGTCCGCGCGCACATCCTCACGGCCGCGGTCACCAGCGTGCAGAACATCGTGAAGTGCTGCAACCGCGCCGGCCTCGACGTGGTCGAGGTCGTGCTCGAGCCGGTCGCCTCGGCCAACGCGGTCTTGCACGATGACGAGCGCGACCTCGGCGTGGTCCTGGTCGACATGGGCGGCGGGACCACCGACCTGGCAATCTACTCGGAGGGCTCGAACGTCTACACCTCGGTGATCGTGATGGGTGGCCATCGGGTCACGCAGGACATCGCCCACGGCCTGCGCACCTCGGTCAGCGAGTCCGAGCAGATCAAGCGCGACCACGGCTGCGCGTTGGTCTCGATGATCGAGCAAGACGAGATCATTCAGGTGCCCGGTGTCGGCCCGAGGCCGCCGCGCGAGTTCCAGCGCCGCTTCCTGGCCGAGATCATCGAGCCGCGCGTCGAGGAGATCCTCGAGCTCGCCCGGCAAGAGCTGCTCGGCAGCGGGTTCCTCGAGCTGGCCGCGTCAGGCGTGGTCCTGACCGGAGGCGCCGCGCAGATGCGGGGCATGACCGAGATTGCAGAGGACATCTTCCAGATGCCCGTGCGGCTTGGCACGCCGGTCTACGCGGACGGCAATGGTCGTGAGATCGGGCTGACCGAGGGCGGGTTTGCGAGCGTGATCCAAGACCCGAGGTTCGCGACCGGCGTGGGGCTGGTGCTCTATGGAGCGCGGCATGATCCGGTCGAGATGGTGTACGAAGCCGCGCCCACGCGAGGCGAGCGCGGCGTGCAGAAGCCGAGCTTGCCCAAGCGGCTGTTCGAGCGCGTGCGCGAGATGTTCTGATCGCTCTGGCGGAGCCGAAGGGCCCTCGGGCTGGCGCTCGATCACGAAGCCCCGACGCAGGACTGCGCCGGGGCTTTCGTATGGTCACGTCGAGCGCCCGAGCGCGAACCGGGTCTGCGTTGGCTCGCTGGCTGAGGCGCCCTTCGCTCAATCAAGTGGCTCCGGGACGAAATCAGTGCGCTGCGGCCCGACGCGGCGGCGAAGGTTAACAGACCCCGTGTCACGAGTTCGTTACGTTTGAAGGGCACCCGGTAGACGCGTGGACAGCCCAGGTTCCGGTCGTATAAGGTCGCGCCGGAGACGAACCCTTGGGTCTGCAAGACATGGTCCGTTGGCTCCTCCCTCGCGAGGAGGTCTTTTATCGCTCGATCGAACGCCTGACCGAGCTGCTCGAGGCAACGGCCAAGGAGCTGGTGAAGTTCAGCGAGGGCGTCCCGGCCGACCAGGTGTTCGAGGCCGTCCGGGTGCTCGAGAACGAGGCCGACAAGGTCGTCTACGACGCCGAGGAGCGCTTCGCTCAGGTCTTCGTCACGCCGATCGACCGCGAGGATATCCAGGCGCTGATCGTCTCGATCGACGACATCATCGATCTTCTCTACCTGACGGCCCGCACCTTCGTGCTCTACGGGGTGCCCAAGCCGACGCGGGCGATGACCGAGCAGATGAAGCTGCTCGTGGTCCTCGGTGGGGTGCTGAAGACCGAGATCCCCGCGCTGGCTCGCCACGAGTACGACCGGTTGATCGCGGCCGGTCGGGTGATCCGCGAGCACGAGAAGACCGGCGACAAGATCTTCCGCGAGGCGGTCGCCGAGCTGTTCCACAACCCGGAGATCGACGCGAAGGTGCTCGTGCGCGACAAGGAGGTGCTCGAAGATCTCGAGAACGCGATCGACAAGTTCGAGACGGTCGCCGAGCGCCTCAAGAACCTGGCGGTCAAGCATGGTTGACATCCTGACGCTGCTGATC
>CBFGLP010000464.1:0-1557 GCA_965649595.1 uncultured Myxococcales bacterium
CGCTGGTCTGCGCGAAGCCACGCGCGAGGAAGAGCTGCTTGGCGGTCGCGATGAGCTGGCGCCGCCGCGAGCGACGGGCGTCGGGACCGGCTTCGGACACGCGGGCGCGGGCCGAAGATGACTGACTGTCAGTCATGGTGCAGAAGGTGCCCGAAGCCGCGCGAGACGTCAACTGGCCGAAAGCCGCCCAGACTCGACCCCAGCGGGCGGTCGTATCTCGAGACGTGTCGCTTCCGCGACGAGCCCGTCGCTGCTTGCTAGCCTCCGCGCCGATGCGTCTCCAGCTCGCGACTTCCACCTTCGCTCTCGCTCTCTTCACGATCGCTTGCGCCGGCTCCAAAGATCCCGCCACCGATACCGGAGGCCCCGATAGCGGCCAGGCCGACTCGGGTCAGGCGGACGCAGGCCAAGCCGACGCGGGCCAAGCCGACGCGGGTGCGGATGCGGCCGCCGATGCGGGAGCGGTCGAGTGCCAGAGCGACGCCGACTGTGTACCCGCCGAGTGCTGCCACCCGACGAGCTGCGTGGCAGTGGCGCAGCAGCCCGATTGCAAGGACATGGCCTGTACTGAAGAGTGCCAACCCGGCACGATGGACTGCGGTCAAGGCGAGTGCATCTGCCAAGAAGGCAAGTGCGCGGCCTCGATCGGTCAGTCTCTGTGATCCGCGCGTGATGGGCTGAGTCAGGCGCCCGCGCGTGATGGGCTGGGGGAGGCAGTGAGTGACCTCGCTCGTGTGACTGCCCGGCCGCTTCTCTCGGCCGGGCAGTCTTGTACACTGCCCCCGCCATGGCGGCCGAACCCTACGATCCCAATCAGGAGCTCAACCCCAACCGCATCCTCCTCGGCGCCTTCATCTTGGTGATCGCGGCCTTCGCCGTCGTGGCGGGGATCATCTACAGCAGCGAGGCCAAGTCGAAGGCTCCAGCCGGCCAGGTTCAGCAGCAGTGAGCCGCGGTGCTTGGTTGTTGGCCCTGAGCGTCGCGCTCGGGGCCTGCGAGAAGTCTAGCCGGCCGACCGCAGCCGAGCCGAGCGGGCCGACGGTGATCGTCGAGCAGCCCCCGGCCGAGCAGCCCGAGGGCTCGACCGAGGTGACGGCCGGCGACTCGGGTGCGATCGAGAGCGTCGAAGAAGGCGACTTCGGCCGGACCAAGCTCGTCCACGGCAACGTCCCGTGCACGAGCGACGCCGACTGTGTGCCCGCGGAGTGCTGCCACCCCACGAGCTGCGTCGCGGCGATCGACAAGCCCGACTGCAGCGCCACCGCCTGCACGATGGACTGCCGCGGCGGCACGATGGACTGCTACGGCGGGTGCCTGTGCGTCGAGGGCAAGTGCGCGGCCAAGCTCTGGGATCCGCCCGGGGCTATTTAGGCTATTTAGCCCCCCACATACAGCGTGCACTTTGCCACGCACGGCCGCTTTGCGGCCGCGAGGTCGCGTAGCGACCTCGGTGGGCTGGTTTCGAGTTCGCAGTCGTCCGCTTGGCCCCCCGGAGGGGGCTTGGTTCGTCGGGGGGCGGGCGTTGGGGCTAAATAGCCTTTAGCTCTTCTTCTTCTT
>CBFGLP010000465.1:0-2279 GCA_965649595.1 uncultured Myxococcales bacterium
TCCTCGGCCTTCTTCTCGGCCTTCTCAGCACAGCCTCCCAGTACGAGGGGGAGCGCGAGCAGACCGATCAAGATCGACGACAGGCGCCAAGTAGACGCGAGCGATGCGGACGTCTTGCTGAACTTCATCGAGAGTTGCCTCTGGCCCGTTGGGGTCGGGAACGGAGAAACAGGCGGGCTCACCGCGAAGCGTCGTGTATCACGGGCTGAAGCAAATTGTCCATCGTGAGCTGTCAGCGGGCTCGCCGGCAGCTTGACGGCGCCCTCGTGATGCCTGAACACCACGTCGTGCCGGCGGACATCCCCAAGCTGCGTTTGGCGCTGATGCTCGTGCTCGCGTTGACTGGGGCTTGCTCGGGCGACAGCGGATCGGGCGAAGCCGACGTCGGCGAGACCAGTGGCGCCGACGCGGCGGCGCTGGCCGAGGCCGAGGCCACAGCGGATCCCGCGCTGAACGAGGCCATCGTGATTGGCCTCCCACAGCTCCCGCGCCGGTTCGATCCCCTCGACGACCTCGAGCCCTGGGCGCTGCGCATCAGCGACGACCTCGTGTTCGAGGGCCTGGTCCGCCGCACCTCCGACGCCTATCCGTGGGCCGAGCCCGCGATCGCTGATCGCTGCGAGGTCGATCGCGAGTACGCCGTCGCCTCGGTCGTCTGCCACATCCCGCCGGGTATCCGCTTTCACGACGGCAGCGAGCTGACGATGGACGACGTCGTCTACTCGCTCGGCTATTGGATCGACCCGCGCCGGGTCTGGATCCGTCAGCGGCACGGCCTCGCCAACCTCGAGCGGATCGAGATCGTCGATGGTCCGCGCAGCGCCGCCGCCAACGAGCGCGATCCCGGCCGCTGGATCCGGCTCGACTTCGACAAGCGCGAGCCGCTCGCGCTCGAGGCCCTCGCCGCGCTCAAGATCGTCCCGCACAAGCTGCATCGCGCCTCGTCGACTCGCTTCGCCCAGCAGCCGATCGGCACCGGCCCAATGAAGCTCGGCTCGATCGCCCCGGACCGCATCTCGCTCGAGCGCTTCGCCGATTATCACGATCCCGAGCGCCTGCCCCCGAGCGGAAAGCTGGTGTTCCGGGCGCTCGACGACGGCGCCCAAGCGCTCACGGCCCTGCGTCGGGGGGAGATTCACCTGCTCGCCGAGCTGGCCCCGGTCCACGTGCCCGTCGAGCTCGGCAAGCCGGGCATGGCCGGCCGCTTCCAGGCTTGGCTGGTCAGCCCGCCCCACTACGACCTGCTGCTGTGGAACGTCGGCGAGGGGTCGCTCGCCCTGCGCCGGGCCTTGCACGACGCGATCCCCTTCTCGCAGATCGCCCGCGAGGTGTTCATGGCGCCCGGCTTGCCTGCCGAGGCGCCCGTCGACCTGCACGAGCCGACCCCGATCGACCTCGACGCGCTCGCCGACATCAAGGCTGGCGAGGCCGTCCGCGGCGGCTTGTTGGCGATGCCTTCGCTCGACGCCGACGCCAAGGGCCTGACCGCCGCCGCGATCGGCCTCGATGGGCAGCAGTGGCTGCTCGAGCAGGGCATCCGCAAGAAGGCCGGGCAGCCGCTGCGCGTGACCCTGACCTGGGACGGGCAGATCGGGCGTGGATCGAGCACCTTCAAGCTGCTCGAGGCCGCGTGGAAGAGCGTCGGCGTGATCGTGCCCGAGGCCGTCGCGTCGTGGACCTACCTGCTCAAGCTGCTCAAGGAGGGGCAATTCCGGGTCGCGCTGCTGCACATGGGCGGGCACAGCGACGAGGACCTCTATCACCTGTTCCACTCGCGTGGCGCGACCAACATCGCGCGAGTCGACGACGCCGAGCTAGACAGCGCGCTCGCGGACTATCGCGGCGCGCCGGATCGGGCGGCCCGCGACGCCGCCAAGCAGCGGGTCGCCAAGCGGCTGGCCGAGCTGCGCGTGGTGTCGCTCTTGTATGCGCCGACCCACGTGACCTTGGCATCGCGGCGGATC
The DNA here is from genome assembly GCA_965649595.1 of uncultured Myxococcales bacterium. Taxonomy (GTDB): domain Bacteria; phylum Myxococcota_A; class Polyangia; order Nannocystales; family Nannocystaceae; genus Plesiocystis. The sequence continues at coordinate 1,965 of CBFGLP010000465.1, forward strand.
GTCGGGTTGGAATTCGTCGATGATCTGCCGCGGCTGGATCGGCTCGGGCTGAGCCCGGGCGACATCGATTGGGGGAGCTGAGGCATGCAGTGGTCGAAAGCGGGGGTAGGGGACGCGTTGGTGGTGCTCGCGTTAATTGCCTGCAAAGGCGAACGAGGCGCGAGCGAGAGCGCTCTGGAGCAGCTCTCGCCCGAGCGGCGCAAGGCGCTGATCGATGCGATCGGTAACGACGTGTTCTGGAACGCCGCGGCGCATGGGTGCATCCGGATCTCGAATACCTGCTGGAGATCTGCGCTCGGGACGGAGCCGCGCGCA
>CBFGLP010000466.1:0-2577 GCA_965649595.1 uncultured Myxococcales bacterium
AGCGCGTCGCGGCCGTGGATCCACAGCGAGGTCGTGCGCCGATCGACGCCCTCGACCTCACCGGTAAAGACCTTGCTGGAGCCGTCGCCGGTGTCGAGCTCGATCGTGATCGGGTCGCCGAGCGCCGGGTCGCCCCAGCTGGGATCGCCGAGCTGGATCCGACAACGACCGCCAGCGCCACCGATGCCGACGTCGGTCTCGATGCCGAGCAAGGGTCGCGAGTTGCTGTCGCCGTTGGCGAAGCTGAGCGATCCGACGCTGACGGTGTACGCGAGGGCCATGGCTCAGACCTCGATCCCCTGCCGTCGCGCGGCGTTGCGCAGTACCGCCGTCAGCGTCCGCTCGACCGTGGGATCGAGCGGGTCGGCGGGCAAGGGTGGAGTGGTCTCGGAGAAGTCGCTGGACGAGCGCGCGGACGCGGGCGCCGTGGTGTTGGAGCTCGACGAGCTCGCGGGCGCGACGAGCCGCAGCGGGCTCGCCGGGCGGGTGCGCTCGACCGTCGCGGGCGACGATGCCGAAAGGGCGGGCGACGACGCCGAGGCCACAGGCGCCGGGCCAGGCAGCGCGCTCATGGTTGGGTTTCGCCGGCTCGCGATCGGGCTCGGATCGGTGCCGGTGATCGCTCGCAGCTCCTCGGCGGTGGCTGCCTCGCTCATGCTCTCGGCTGGGGTTTCGGCTGCTCGCACGGGCACTCGCCCGGGCGAGCGCAGGTGCATCGCGGGGATGGGTGTGGTCGCGATCGGCTCGCTCGCCCCTACTGGGTCGGGCGCGAGATCGCCTCGTGCGACGGACACACGACCGACGCTCGAGCCTCGCGTCGGCGCAGGCGTGCTCGGGTCGCTGGTGAGCGACGATGCGTTCGACTCGCTCGCATCGCTCGCAGCGCGAGTGTCGTGCGGCTCACTCGGCTCGCTCGTCTCGCTCGGGCGCGGCCGCACTCGCAAGCGCCGACGCTCCTGCGACGGTTGGCTCTCGGCGCTCGTCGGAAGGGCTGGCTCGATCGCCTCCGGCGTCGGCACTTCGCTCGCCGACGTCGGCTCGCCGCGCGAAGCGATCGGCCGCGCCTGGACCGTCCTCGCCAGCGGAGCGGCGACTCGGACCGTCACGCGCCCCGCCTCGCTCGCGCCGATCATCGAAGTCGCGGCGCCCGACGACGGCTCCGCCACGCTCGTGCGCAGCCGCTTCGCCAGCAGCTCCGCTACCCGCTCGAGCTTGCTCGCCTCGCGCGACGGCGCGTCGGCGAGCGATCCCGGCCCGGCTGCCGTGGTCATGAATCCCGCCTTGCCCGGCTCTTGGCCAGCTCGCGGAGTCGTCATGCTGACAGGGCCGAGCTGAGCGTGCTGGTCGTGCTCGCTCACCGGTGCCTGCTCGCTCGCAGCATCGCTGCTCGGCCGCACCTGCACGCGCCCCGGCTCGCTCGAGCCCACGCGCTCCGACCCCGAAGCGCCGCCGTTCGCCGACGTCGAGCGCGGATCCGCGGACGACACCCGCTCCACGGATCGCGAGCCCGACCTCTCGAGCCGAGCAGCCCCCGACCCTTCGGCCATTGGCTCGCCCGAGCTGCTCGGTCCCCCCATCCTGCGCACCAACAGCTCCGCCACGCGATCGAGCCGCCCCGATCGCTCCGACCCCCGCGAGCCTGCGAGCAGGCCCGGCTCGCTCGCCGCCCCTGCTCGCTCGCCCACCTCCGCGTGCACCTGCTCGCCCTCGCGCGAGCCCGCGACCTCCGACTCCTCCGGCGAGCGCGGACGCATCCGCAGCCGAGCGCGCCCAGGTCGTGGCTCGATCCGCTCGCGCGTCGGCGGGTGCTCGAGCCCTTCGGCCTGGACAGGCGCATGAGGCCCTGCCTCCTGGGCTGCCTCGGATCGCTCCGATGCGTGCGCGTCCCTCTGGCCTGCGACCGCATCGATCTGCCCCGCGCGCGGCGAGCTCGGCAGCGCGTGGCGATCCGCTGTCCGACCCGCGTCCCGCCCAAAGCCATCGCTCGCCTCGGCGACGTCGCTCGGCTCGGCGATCGGCTCGAGCCCGAGCTCGTCCAGCGCCGCGACGAAGCAGCGCTGGACCGGCGCGATCAACCCCTGGCAGAGCTCGCGGCTATCGAATACGAGCTTCACGAGCGCTGCTCCTCGGGTTGATCGAAGAGGATGACGACCGCGTCCGGATGATCGGCGAGCCGAGGCCGCCGACGCGCGCGCGGCTGGCTGGTGGGAGTGCGCGGCACGAAGCGACCGACACCCTCGACCCGCTCGACCAGCGCGAGCATTCGCTGGACCTCGACCGCTGGCATCGCCAGGACTCGCTCGAGCGTCCAGCCAAAGGTCGCGCACAGCCGCAGCGTCGCGGCAGCCAGAGCGGGCGAGAGCTGGTCGAGCGGATCGCTGCCCGGCTCGGGGTGGTTGATCGCCGAGATCGCCGCGATCAGCCGCCGCGTCGCGCCAGCGTCGAGCTGCTCGAGCGAGGGCGCGGGCGCGGCATCGCTGACGAGCTCGCTCGTGCAGACGCGCAGCATCGCCTCGAGGTAGCCGACCGGGTCGAAGTCCAAGCCCCCCTCGGGCGCGGGCGCCTGACTACGCAGCT